>QKHD01000090.1 GCA_003250175.1 Helicobacteraceae bacterium | reverse complement strand
GCCCTGCTCCGGAGCAAAAGCATGCTGGAGCGCTCCGATGTGGCCCTGCTGGTACTTGATTGCAGCGAGGAGTTTACGGAGCTGGACGAACGCATCGCCGGTCTGATCAACGAATTTCACCTGGCGACCATTATTGTTCTCAACAAATACGACGCCACCGACCGCGCCCACGAGGAGCTGATCGATGACATCCGTTACCGGTTTAAGTTCCTCGCCTATGCGCCCATTATCACGGTCTCAGCCCTGAGCAAAAAGCGCATCCACAAACTGGGCGATATTATCCTGGAGGTCTACGACAACTACACCAAGCGCCTGCCCACCTCCGGACTCAACGAACTGATCAAAGGGGCCATCGCCCGCCACCATATCCCATCGGACAAAGGGCGTGTGGTCAAGATCTATTTTGCCGTCCAGTACGATGTGAAACCACCTAAAATCGCGCTCATCTCCAACCGTCCGGAGTCTTTGCACTTCAGCTACCTGCGCTTTTTGGAAAACCGTATCCGTGAGGCGATCGACCTGACGGGTGTGCCGATTCTGCTCAAGGCGAAGAAACGCAAATCAGCCCAGGACAGCGCGGTAGACTAACATCACTTTTGCTACAATAAGGTCAATCTATCATTCACCAAGCGAGACGCACCTTGATTGACCTCAAACTACTGCAAAAAGATTTTGACACCGTTGCCAAAGCCCTGCAAAAAAAGCAGATTGATACCGCGCTTCTGGCCCAGCTGAAAACCCTCACAACCGACTACAAACAATCCCTTCAATCTTTAGAAGAACTCCAAGCCAAGCAAAATGCCCTGAGCAAAGAGTTTGGCCAGATCAAGGCTAAGGGCGGCGACGTGGGCGCCCTGCAAGAAGAGGTCAAAAACAACAAGATCGCCGTGGCCCAGCTGCAAGAGGCCACCAATGAAAAAGAGGCGGCCCTGCAGGCCCTGGCCCTGACCATCCCCAACCTTCCCGACGACTCCGTTCCGGAGGGTAAGGACGAAGAGGACAATGTGGAGATCAAAAAGGTCCTCACACCCCGCGTCTTTGACTTTGAACCCAAGGAACACCACGATCTGGGCGTCGATCTGGGATGGCTCGATTTTAAACGGGGGGTCAAACTGGCGAAAAGCCGTTTTACCGTGCTCATGAGTGATGCGTCCAGACTGGAACGCGCCCTGTACAACTTCATGCTCGACTTCAACCGTAGCCGTGGTTTTCAAGAAGTGAGCGTCCCGGCCATCGCCAACGGCGACTCATTGCTGGGTACCGGACAGCTGCCGAAATTTGCGGACGATCTCTTTAAAATCGAAGGCGAAGAGCTCTACCTGATCCCCACCTCCGAAGTCTCCCTAACCAACCTTTTCAGAGACGAAATTTTAGAGGCGGAAGAGCTGCCCGTCAAGCTTACCGCCTACACGCCCTGCTTTAGAAAAGAGGCAGGCAGCGCCGGGCGTGATACCCGCGGTATGATCCGCCAACACCAGTTCGGCAAGGTCGAGCTGGTCAGCATCACCCATCCGGAGGAGAGCGACAAGGTGTTTGACGAGATGGTTTCCACCGCCAGCGACCTGCTCACGGCCCTTGGCCTTCCCCACCGCCTGGTTGCCCTCTGCGGCGGTGATCTGGGCTTTGGCGCAGCCAAAACCACCGATATCGAAGTCTGGTTCCCATCCCAAAACCGCTACCGCGAGATCAGCTCTGTCTCCAATGTTCGGGACTTCCAGGCGCGCCGTGCGATGATCCGTTTCCGTGACGGCAAAAAGAACACCCTGGTGCATACCCTAAACGGCTCCAGCCTGGCCGTAGGGCGGACCCTGATCGCCATCATGGAAAACTACCAGCGTGCCGACGGCTCCATTGAAATTCCTCAAGTTTTAGAAAACTACCTGAGATAGGAGCCCCATGGCTGACATGCGCGACGATGACGTGATCATTATCGAGGACGGTGACGAACTCCTCGATATTGATACCGACGATCTGGACGACCTGGACGAAAAGCCCTCTACCCAAAAAGAGGAACCCAAGAAGCCCAACCGCGCCCTTCAACTTCTAAAACAATACCGCCAGCAGATTTTTTTCGGTATCTCCCTGCTTCTGCTCATCACCTTCTTTGCCGTACTTTTTAACGTCTTTACCGAACCGGAAGATCCGGAGATGGTTCAGCAGCAAAAAGATGCGGCCGAACGTATCCAGGAGCGGGAAAAACTCAAAAAGATCATTAAAAAAAGCGACGTCGAACGCCTTTTGGCCAAGGCCAACATGCTCTACGAATCCGGCTACCGCGACCAGGCGCTGGATATTTACCGCCAGATCAGCCTCTATAATGAGTCCATCTCCTACTACAACCTGGGTGTTGCCCGAATGAAAGAGGCTGACTACGAAGGGGCCTACGACGCCTTTAAAACCGCCCTGCAAAATCGTGAAAACCGCACCGCCGCCGCCATCAATGCCGCAGCCTGCGCCCAGAAGCTTGGGGAAGACGAAGCTTTTCATTACTATATCGATCTGGCCGAAGCCTCCCTTCCGGACGAATCGGCCTCATCCCTTTACTCCTACTACTACGCCCTGATCAATTACTACCAAAACCGCCCTGTCAAGGCACTGGCCGCTGTCAAGGCCCCATCATCCCAGTTTTTTAAGAATCCTTCCAATATTGTGGCTGCCGATGTCTTTTTGACCCTGGGGGATTACACCGGAAGCCTTGATGCCTTAAGCCTGAACAATGACGTTCACGATGCCTTTACCCTGGGGCTACTTCATGCCAATATCGGGGAGTACTCCCTGGCCATCGAACAGTTCCGCAAGGCGATTGATAACAATGTAGAACCTACCAAGGCTAAAGAGGCCCTACTACTCGCCTACTTGAAAAACAGCCAGTTCAAAGAGGCCTCCGGAGTCATCAACAGCATGCCCAAGGACTACCCATGGAAAACCTACCCCATCGAGGTCTTCCTCAAACCGCGCCTTTTTGACATCGACCTGGCGCAGGAGTATTTTGCCAACAGTTACTTTTTGGATAAACAGAAACTCTATGGGGTGATCTTCTACTTTTCTCCCTATGAAGTGGTCGATGCAACCGAAACCTTCCGCGCCATCCAAAAGGGGCAGCTCGAACTCAATGCGGGTGAAATAGAGATGGCCAAATCCCTGATCAAAGACACGGCCCAAAAAGCGAGTGCCAACGCCAACATCTCCCTGGCCGTCAAACTGGCCCTCAACACCCACACGGCTAAAGCCAACAAGATTTTCAAGCGTCTTAACGATGCCTACGAAAATCACCACACCCTGGAATACAACCTGGGACTCAGCTACGCGCAACTGGGCAACTACGCCGAGGCCTACGACCACTTCCGCCGGGCGCAGTTCCTTAACAGCAAAAACACCTTGGCCGGCGTCTTCGCCCTCTTTTGTGCAGACCTGAGCGGCAAAGAGACGGAACACATTGAAAAGACCCTAAAAACCGCCATTCAGCAGGCTCCGGATTCGGTGGAAAAGACCTTCCAAGAGACCCTGTTTAACCTCTATCAGGACAACCTAAGCGGAATGCTGCGGTGGCTGGATATCCAAAAAGAGGAAAAACCGCTCTACCTGCTGACCGATATTCTCGTAGCTGACCGTATCGACAAGAAGGTAATTGCCAGTGCCAGTGCGGAAAGGCTGCGCAAATATTATCCCGGCGATGTCGTGACCAACATCTTGCATCTCTACGCCAATAACAAAGAGTTGCCCGTCAAGCAGTTCGCCTTTAAAACCCAGGCGCTGATGAACCGCAGCGACATGAACTTCGACACCCTCTTTTACGGTCCGGAGGTGGCGCGCGATCTTTATATCATCATCTCACAGATCTCCGGAAATCTCCCACGCACCAAACAGTTGCTGACCAAGCAGCTCGCAAAAGAACTGGACGATCGGCAGAATATTCTCCAGGCGTTGGCCAAGACAGACATGCTGCTACAGGATTTTGAGGAGAGTTTCGTACTTTACAATCAGTTGATCGATGAACTCAAAGTAACCGATACGACGACCCTGCTGGATGCCTCGATCGCGGCCATCGGCGGAAACCATAAAGAGAATGCCATTGCCTTGCTGGAGATCGCCCGTCTGACCGACAAGCGGAATTTTGAGGCCCGCTATGGCCTAGGACTACTGCATCAGGAGGTTAAAAACTACCCCGCTGCGGCAATCCAGTATGGACGCATTGATGCGGGATATGTGTCGCGGTATTTTGATTTTGCGCTGAAAGATCCGACCAAACCCTGATCAGATATGATCGCACTTGACGTTTTTGAGGCGGTCTTTCATGAGTAGGTAGCTGTTGAGCGAAGCCACATAGGCTTTGGCGGAGGCCAGCATCGTATCGATGCTCAGACCGTGCCCCATAACAGCGGGCTTGCCCTCGTCAAAGACCACTTTGACCACCACCTTGGCCAGGGCATCCTTGCCTTCGCTGACGGCTTCGACCTTGTAATCATTAAGTTTGCCGTTGTAGCCGCTGATGCGGTCAATCACCTTAAAGATCGCGTCGATGGTGCCGTCGCCGATGGCAGCGTCGGTCATCTCTTTGCCCTCGAATCGGATGGTTGCCGCTGCACTGGGCACCCCTTCACTGCAATCGGAAATCTGCAGTTTGACCAGCTCGTATACCTGGGGCGTTTCCGTTGTCTCATCGCTGACGATCATCCGGATATCGTCGTCGTAGATCTCTTTTTTCTTGTCAGCCAGGGCTTTGAAGCGTTTGAAGGCCTTGTTAAAATCTTCTTTATCCAGCTCGATGCCCAGCTCTTTGAGTTTGTCCGCAAAGGCGTGGCTTCCGGAGAGTTTGCCCAGGGTCAGGCGGTTTTTGTCCCAGCCAATATCTTCGGCCTTCATAATCTCGTAGGTTTCACGGTATTTCAAAATACCGTCTTGGTGAATGCCACTCTCATGGGAGAAGGCATTTTTTCCGACGATGGCCTTATTGGGCTGCGGCTCGATTCCGCATGTAGTGGCAACCAAACGGCTGGTTGGGTAAATTTCACGGGTGTTGATCCGCGTATCGATCCCGCCGTAGGCATCGCTGCGGGTTTTCAGCGCCATGACGATCTCTTCCAAAGAGGCATTGCCGGCCCGTTCGCCTAGGCCATTAATCGTACACTCGATCTGGCGCGCGCCGTTGATGGCAGCACTCAGGGAGTTGGCCGTGGCGAGGCCCAGGTCGTTGTGACAGTGTACGGAGATAATCGCCCGCCCCTTGGTGAACTCGGAAAGCTCCTTCACCAGCTTGCCATACTCTCCGGGCGTAGTGTAGCCGACCGTATCGGGAAGGTTGATCGTCTTGGCACCCGCCTGGATGACGGCATCCATAATCTCTTTCAAAAAGGGCAACTCGCTGCGTGTGGCATCTTCGCAACTAAACTCCACATCATCCACAAAGGTCTTGGCATAGGCCACCGCATCGGCCGCCCGGCGGATCACCTCGTCCGGAGACATGCCCAGCTTGTACTCCATGTGAATGGGGCTGGTGGCAATAAAGGTATGGATGCGTCGCAGTTTTGCCTTGGCAACGGCTTCGCCGGCGGCTTTGATGTCGCGTTCAACGGCACGGGAGAGGGAGCAGACGGTTGATTTTTCCACCAATGAGGCGATCTGGCTGACCGCATCAAAATCTCCGGGGCTGGCGGCGGCAAATCCCGCTTCGATAATGTCGACACCTAGGCGTTCGAGCTGTCTGGCGATCTTGATCTTTTCATCCGTCGTCATCGATGCGCCGGGAGATTGCTCTCCATCGCGCAGCGTGGTGTCAAAAATCTTGATGCTGGAGTCGCTCATGCCTTAGGTCTCGCGTTTCGTTTCGTGATGATGGTGTAGAGGTAACGAAGCAGTCCGTAAAAGAGGAAAAGCGTCGAAATCA
>QKHD01000374.1 GCA_003250175.1 Helicobacteraceae bacterium | reverse complement strand
CGCCATCCACGGCAACAAGAGCCAGTCCGCCCGCACCAAGGCGCTGAGCGATTTTAAAAAAGGTTCGGTGCGTGTGCTGGTGGCTACAGACATTGCCGCCCGCGGTATCGACATTGACCAGCTCCCCCGCGTGGTCAACTACGAACTGCCCGACGTGGCGGAAGACTATGTCCACCGTATCGGCCGAACGGGCCGCGCGGGCAACGAGGGCGAAGCGGTCTCCTTGGTCTGCGTGGACGAGCACGAACTGCTGCAAAAAATCGAAAAGCTGATCAAATTCAGTATTCCGCAGACGACCCTGCAGGAGTTTATTCCCGATAAGTCCATCAAGGCCGAACCGATCCAACGGGGTAAACCCCAAAACCGCGGCAGCCGTCCGGATCGAAACAGAAAACCACGACCTGCATCCGAATCCAAACGCTCCGGAGAAAAGCCCAGTGCCGACAAACGCCCAAGCGGCAAGCCGTCAGTAAAACGAGAGGGTGAACAAAAACATCGACCGTCCCAACAACGGGAAGGTAAAAAAGTTTACGTGCGGAATAAAAACAGAGAAGCGTGAGTAGAGTAGGAAGAGAAGAAAGGGCGGGATAACCCCGCCCCAGCGAAATTAGAGAACGGTAACGTTCTCAGCCTGTGGGCCTTTTTGACCCTGGCCGACGTCGTAAGAGACCTTCTGACCTTCGATCAGCGTAACGCGCTCGCGGCCGCTTCGCTGAACCTGTTGCCAGTGAACAAAGATATCTTTGCTACCGTTATCGGGCTGGATAAATCCGTAGCCTTTTTCGCTGTTGAACCATTTAACGGTTCCTGTGTTGTTTGCCATTGCTGTTCCTTGATTTTAGTCGATTCATCTTCCGGGAATGACGCCGGGGATGCGGTTGGTAGAAAATATAAACGTGGAGATTTCTTCAGGATAGATTTAGAGTGGTAACGCAGGTGTCGCACTATAAAAAAGCACCAAAGATGAAACTCACATCATCTTTCATGCCCCCATCATAGCGGAATACGCCCGTCATGGCAAGGCTATTTTTCCATCTTTTTTCTTTTGTGACCAAGGTCACAGAAACCCCGCCCCTTTCCTTTTAAAATACATCCACACCAATATCAAAGGATGTACATGAAACCATTTCGACTTGTTGTAGCGGCGTTTCTCATGGCCGTTATCTCCCTCAACCTCTACGGTGCCGATGCCCCCAAAAAGCTCTTTGTAAGCGTGACATCTAACGCGCATAAAGAAGTAGGCATGGGCCTCTCCATCGCCTACGCCATGCAGGATGCCGGAGTACAGACCACCGTGCTCATCGGTGCCGATGCCCTAAACGTGGTCAAGGTACAAGGCGGCCAAAACATCTTCGGCCCCATGAACAAAACGCCCCGAGAGATCATCCAGGGTCTGATTAAAAAAGGCGGTACGGTTATGGTCTGCGGCATGTGTGCCAAGTTTGACGACCTGATGAAGCATGATGTCATCGAAGGCGTGAAGATTGTCAACGGCACCGATGTCTACAAGGCTCTTTTCGCTCCGGATACCCGGACGCTTTCTTTCTAAGAGTATGCTACGCTTATGCTAACTCCCGGCCGTCTTCCTCCCTTGACGGCCGATCTTACCTCAAGGAACGATCATGCAGTTACGCGACTATCAGTTTTTTCGCAATCTCAGTGACGAGGAGTTCGCCACCATCGAACGTGCGGCGCATCCTATCAATGCATCGACGGGAACAATCCTCTATTATCAGGGTGACGTAACCGACGGGATTTTGTTTTTAAAACGCGGCGTGGTCAAGGTCTACCTCCAGCCCGAATCCCTCAGCGACAACGAAGTCACCCTCTATCATATTCACCCCGGCGAACAGTGTCTGGTCAATACGGTCAGCACCATCGGTGAAAAGCAAACCCTGGCTTCCGCCGTGGTGATTGAGTCTGCCGAAGGGTGGATGATCCCCCGTCAGACCATGCGCTGGCTCATCGACCACTCCCCCGAATACCGCGACTATAAAATCACGCTCTGTTCCCACCGCCTAAGCGACCTGGTACGGCTGATCAGCTCCCTCAAATTCGAGCAGCTGGATCAGCGGATTCTCAACTGGCTCTATGTTCAGGGGCTGGATATTATCCGGATCACCCATGAGAAACTGGCTTCCTTCCTCGGTGTCTCCCGTGAAGCGGTCAGCCGAAACCTGAAAAAGCTGGAGCAATCCGGAACCCTCAAGCTCACTAGGGGCGCCATTATCCTTAACTAAAACCGGACAAAACATCCGGTTCTTTTACTCTCCGTAATCGACGATTTCCCCGTCTGCTGCTTCTAAAAACTTGATCATCTTGGCGATCTCCTCATCACGGAGTGTCACCCGGCTCTGGTGCCTTGCCATGAAACGGATCGCATCTTCGAGCTTCTCCACCGAACCGTTATGAAAATAGGGCTTGGTCCGGACCACATTGCGCAGCAGCGGCACCCGAAAATACCCTTTTGGCTCCGCTGCACCCAAAAAACCGCCTTGGTTTTCAAAGGGGAAGAGCACCTTTTCTGCTAGGCTTTCGGGAACATTTTGCGTTGCGGTATCGTGACACTCCGCACACCCTCCGGAGCTCATGGCCTGCAACCGGGCACGACGGTTCAGCTGATGAAAAAACCCTTCTTCTAGGAGCTTCACCCTCTTTTTGCCCAAATGGGACTCCAGATACGCCAACCGTCCGGAATCATCGGGAAAGCTAAGATGCTGCCGCTTGGCACGCTCCGCCTCTTCCAAAAATATTGCATATTCCTTCCACAGCTTCGCCACCTCATCCGGAGTGGCCATGCTCCAGATACGGTGATGCACCAGAGGAAATTTCCGCAGGCTGACGCCGCCCAGACCTACACCGGTATGGCAGCCCACGCAGCTTTTGGTGATAAACAGCTCCAGCCCCTCTTTCTCATCCGGAGCAAGCGCCGTCAGGTTTCCATCCAGAAACTCATCGTATCGGCCCCGTGTGACGATGGTCTTTTCATAAGCGGCGATGGCATCGGCGATTTTGTCAAAGGTGATTGCGCTGCTGCCAAAGACCTTTTGAAACAGCGGAGGATAGTTTTTGGTGGCGGCCAGCCGTCTCTCTGCGGCTTCAGGCGTTATAGCCATTTCGAAGGGTGCCTGCATCGGCCCCTTGGCCTGATCTTCCAGCGACTCGCTCCGACCATTCCAAAAGAGGTAGTGGGAAAAGGCCGTATTGAGCATCGTGGGCGTATTCAAATGCGACGGATTCGCCAAATCGGCGGTGCCGATGGCTGTTGGCTTGGCGTCGGCACCGCCCAGATCAAACCGGTGGCAGGTGGCGCAACTGATGTCCCGATCTTTGGAAAGAGCCTTTTCAAAAAAGAGTTCTTTTCCCAGACGGATTTTTTCCCGGCTAAGGGCTGCCTCGTCTTTATTCAGGGCTTGAAGCAACGCTCCGAAATCAGCTGGCGTGGGCCGCAATCCGCTGGAAAGTGCCTGTTGTCGGAGCGCTTCGTCCGCTCCGGCGTAAAGGTGGAGGGCCGTTACGAGGATAAGCAGAGGTTTCATGGTTTTTCCTTTGGTGCGCCAAGGCTCCGGAGGTAGGCGGCGATGGCGATCATCTGATAATCTGACAGTCGCGTCCTAAAGGCGGGCATCGTTCCGATGACCCCGTGTTTTCCCTCATGCAGGACGGTTGCAACCAGGGTGTCGCTATAGGTCCGGATATCCGGAGCGATCAGGAGAATTCCCTCACCCGTCTGGTCGTGGCAGGAGGCGCATACGTGCTTCCATGCTTCAGGCGGCGTCCCCCGGAACCCTCCGGCGACATAACCAGCCACCTGGTCGGCATCTGCCTCACCCACCAGACCACCGGGCATTCCGGAGGGGTAAAGAGAAGAGAAGTTGACCGCTCCGTGCCGGATGGTGTAAAGAACCGACTCTTTGGAAAGACGAGCCTGCAGATCCTGGGCCTTGCCCTCCATGCCGTCGGCCGATTCGCCGTGACAGGAGGCGCAGTGGATGCGAAAGAGGGAACGCCCCATGGCGAGCTTCTCCCCGTCGCTGGCGCTCTGTCGCCGCATCTCGTCGATGACGCTCAGCTCCATCTGGTCTTGCCATGCGGCAATGTTGGTCATCGTCTCCGTATGAAACCCGACCGTGTTGTACCAGAACATCGCCAGAATCCCGATAACAAAGGCCAGCTCCAGCCCAAAGGGAAGCCGCTTGGTATCGACCCGTACGCTTCCCCACTCCTCTTTTTTTTCGTCATGGCTCAGGTGCTTGCGCCACCGACCCAGCATATACCTGCCCGCAACGTAGAGGGAGAGAAGAAATACCCCGTAATTCCACGACAGTATGATTGCATTGAGCACCGGGCTTTCGATCGTAACGAAACGCAAAACGATCAGAACCAGCGCCATGCCCAGCGTAATCAGACCCAGAAAAAGCAGTCTCATCGGCCCCTCCTTATGCGACAAACACAGGAATATACAGCCCCATGACCAACATACAAAAAATCAGGATGGCCCAGATAATCAAAACGAATTTCATGCCGTTTCCTTTTGAAGTTTAGGAAACATTAGCAGCTATGAGAGGGAGTTTCTGTGACCAAGGTCACAGAAACCTTTAAAGACGGGAGAGCATCACCACAATAAAGGGTACATGCCGTTTGGGCGCTCCGGCGGTGTCGAAGACCTTGCAAAAGGCCTGGGCGATCTCGCTGATGGCCTCTTTGGTGTACTCATGCTCGAAAGCCTCGTCCAGCAGGCTGAGCACCTTGGACGCGACGGTGTCGAGATTGTCGCAGTCGATCTCGTCGACGTCCAGCTCTTTGACAAATTTACAGGCGTGGGAGAAGATTTCGAAATTCTCCTGCACCGCCTCATCTTCCAGATCATCGAGCAGTTGGTACTTCCGGACAAAGTCCAGCACCTCGGGATATTTGCAGACCATAATCATCCTTTTTGTCTATCTATAATCTTTTAGCTGTGCATATTATGTACTATCCTGGCGAAAAATTCCAAAGACGACATTTTTGTAAACCGTGTGACAAACCCTTTAAATAAAAGGCTTCGTCGCATATCCTCATCCGGATATGTCGCATTCATATGGGGGAAAAACAAAATTGTACAATTTTTGTCCGATTTCGCGCTAGAATGTATATTGCACTAAATGCTCTCAGACATTTCCACACAAGTAAGATAAAGGATATATCATGAGTTGCTCCTGCGGTACAACAGCTTCTGACACATTTATGCCGGAAGATATCCAATCAAAAATCAATAACCACCCCTGTTACAGCGAAGGGGCGCACCACCACTATGCGCGTATCCACGTTGCGGTCGCCCCGGCTTGTAATATCCAATGTAACTATTGTAATCGTAAATATGACTGCTCCAACGAATCCCGACCGGGCGTAACCAGCGAACGCCTCAACCCCGAAGAGGCGGCAAAAAAAGTCCTCTACGTCGGCGGCGAGGTCGAACGCCTCTCCGTTGTCGGGATCGCCGGACCGGGCGATGCCCTGGCCAACCCCGGCAAAACCTTTGAGACCTTTGACTATATTAATAAGCACGCCAAAGACCTCAAACTCTGTATCTCCACCAACGGCCTCGAACTGGCCACCTACGTGGACGAACTGGAAAAAGCGGGCGTTGACCACGTGACCGTAACCATCAACACCGTGGACACCACCGGCGAAATCGGTGCGCAGATCTACCCTTGGATCTACTACAACCACAAACGCTACTACGGCACCGAAGCGGCCCAGATTCTGCTCGAGCGTCAGTTGGAGGGGATTCAAAAATGCGTCGAGCGCGGTATTTTGATCAAAGCCAACTCCGTTTTGATCCCCGGCATCAACGACAAGCACCTTCCGGAAGTTTCCAAAAAACTTAAGGAGATGGGGGTTTTTCTGCATAACATCATGCCCATCATCAGCGAACCGGAATTCGGGACCAAGTTTGGTCTCGATGGCGTACCCAGTGCCACCGATC
>QKHD01000172.1 GCA_003250175.1 Helicobacteraceae bacterium | reverse complement strand
CAGGGCATTGACATCGGCGACGCCGTCGATGGAGCGCAGTCTGGGGCGGATGACCCAGTCCAAAACCTCCCGCCGCTCTTCCAGGGAGAGGGTGGGGGAGTCGAGGGTAAACATTAGCACCTCGCCTAACGGGGTGGTGATAGGAGCAAGCCCGCCCTGCATGTTGGTGGGCAGGTCGCTCCGGATGGCGCTCAGGCGTTCACCGATCTGCTGACGCGCCCAGTAGATGTCGGTGCCCTGGTCAAAGTCGACCGTAATATCGGCCAGGCCGTATTTGGAGACCGAGCGCAGGTTGGATTGGCCGGGGATTCCCCGGAGCTCCTGTTCGATGGGGGTGGTGATCTGCATCTCCACATCCGCCGGGGTCATCCCCTCGGCCTTTAAAATCAGTTTGACCTGCACGGGGGAGACGTCGGGAAAGGCGTCGATGGGGAGGTTCATAAAAGATTTCACCCCAAAGCCCGCCATGACCAAGGTCAGGACAATCACCAGCAGGCGCTGGGAGAGGGAAAAACGAAGTAAGGCTTCCATCACTCCTCCTCACCCATGCCCATGAGCATGCCCTTAATGGCTGCAATACCCCGCACAATGACGGCGCTACTGTTCCGGATGTTTTCGGAGGCGAAGTAGGCCATGCCCTTCTGCTCCGCCAAAAGACGGATCGGCTGGGCGCTGACGCTACCGTTTTCCAGTACGAAAAGGTGGGGAACCGTCTCCATAAACGCCACGGCGTCGGCGGAGATGATCATGAGGTTTTGTGCTCCGGCGTAAAGGGAGACAAAGAGGTTTTGGTTGGGGAAAAGATTAGCCGCAGCCCCCGGCGCTGATGCGCAGCATGCGGGTCTGGGTCAGGGGGTCGACCACGCGGCTGAGAGCCACGATCTTAACGGGGCGGTCATCCAGATAAAGCTGCTTGTCGGCGATCGCTTCGGCCTGGGCGAGGCTGACGGGAATCTCCAGCCAGAGTTCGCCCAGTCCGGAGATGATCATGAGGCTTTTGCCCACGTCAAAGCGCTCGCCGACCACAGCGTTACACTGAATGATCGATCCGGAGACGGGGGCGGTCAGGGTAAAGAGCCCCTGGGGTTTGCCATTGGCTAGAACGGCGTCGATGCTTTCGGGTTGCATTCCCAGAATGTGCAGTTTGGTTTTTAGGGTTGCCAGACGGGTCTGGGCCTGGCGGTACTCCAGCTCGGCGTCAAAGAACTCCTTTTGGCTGATGAGACCCTCTTTATTCAGGGAAAGGGCGCGGTCGTAGTTGTTTTTCTGCAGTTTCAAGCGCATGGCCGCGTCGATCATATCGGTCTGAATATCCACCAGCTCGCGGCTTTCCAGCAGGGCCAGGGTCTCTCCCGCGCGCACCTCCTGATGGGCGGAGACCATCAGCTGCTTGACGACGCCGTCGAAGCTGGCGGCGACAACGCTGCTCTGATCCGGAGGCAGCAGCACCGTGGCACTGAGGCGGCCTAAGGGAAAGCGGTCGGCTGTTTGCGGCTGGGCGGTTTTGATGTTGAGGTTAATCGCCTGCTCCGGAGCCAAAGCGACGGATTCGGCGGCGGTCATTAACGTTAAAAAGGTAAAAAGTACAAAAAGAATGGCTTTCATTGTTGGCTCCTAAAGGGTCGGTAATCGATCGTGTCGGTGTAACGGTAGCGCTCAAAGAGCAGGGTGTAGTAGTTTTTTAAAAGTTCCAGCTCGTCCAGGGTGACGGCGGTGGCTTCGGCCCGGGCGCGGTAGAGCTCCTGCAGGGTGCCTCCGCCCAGGGTGTAGCGGCGGCTCATCATGTCCGCATAGGCCTGGGCTGCGGGTATGAGGGTGTCGCTGGCGGTCTGGAGGGACCGGCTGAGCAGGCGCAGTTCGTCATCCAGCGCACCGATGCGTAAGCCCCGTTCGCTCTGGTAGCGGCTAAGGAAACTCTGGGCCTGAAGGGCGCGGATACGGGCCAGCTCCGCCTCTTTGGAGGCCGCACCCATGAAACCAAGGGGTAGGGAGAGGGCCAGGGTGACGCGTTCGTCGTCTCCCTCTTTTTCCTGTCCGGCACCCAGTTCAAAGGTGGAAAATCCGCCGATTAGTCCGGAGCGACCCGATTGGTAGCGCTCTTCGGCCCGGTAGCGTTTTTCCATGGGGTCGGCGGATTCCGGAGCCATCTGGGGCGGGGTAAGGGGGGCCAGATCGTTGCAGGCCAGTTCACTGACGTCGGGGTTGCCCAGCAGCGCGCCTTTCAGCTGTGCCATGGCGAGGCTCAGCTCCGCCTCGGCCCGCTCCGCAGCCAGGGTCTGCTTGGCCAGCTCCATATCCACCAGAAGCCGTTCGTACTCCGGATAGGCACCCACGTTGATACCCTGGTGAA
>QKHD01000200.1 GCA_003250175.1 Helicobacteraceae bacterium | reverse complement strand
GCTGCCCTCCGGAGAGTTCGGCGGGGAAGCGGTCAAGATGCTCCGCCTCCAGGCCGACCCGCCGCATCAGGGCTTCGGCTTCCGCCTCCGGAACAAAAAACTGCTTGCGGATTTTGGCCATGGGGCTGAGCGACGTAAAGGGATTTTGGGGGATCACCGCGATCCCCGAACCCCGTTTGGGCTCAAAATCGCACATCATGTCAAGCTCTCGTTTCATGGACTTGGGTAACATGTTGATCAAGGCTTTGAGGGTAAGTGACTTACCGCTGCCGCTCATGCCGACCATCGCCAGGGAACTGCGAATCTGAAAGGCGATATCCACCAGAGTCTTTCCCTCCAACTCAATCCGCAGATGCTTGACGTCGATCATGCCCGCCCCTTAGAGTACCAGCACCCAAAAGAGGATACCGATGACAATCCGGTAGACCCCGAAAGGGATAAAGTCAAACTTCGAGACAAAAGCCAGGAAAAACCGGATCGCCAGCATGGCAAAGATGAAGGCGCTGATAAATCCGACCGCCAAAAGGCTCCAGTCATCCACCACAAAGTGCCCGGCGTTTTTGTAAAGGTCATAACCCGTCGCGATCAACATGGTCGGCACCGCCAGGATAAAGGAAAACTCCACCGCGGCCTTGCGGTTGAGTCCCGCCAAGAGACCGCCAATGATGGTAGCCGCCGAACGGGAGGTGCCCGGCACCATGGCAAAGGACTGGGCGATACCGATCATCAGGGCATGTTTGTAACTGACCGATTCGATCTCCACACCGCTGTCTTCCTTGCGGCGCAGTTCCATAAGTATCATAATGATCCCGCCGATAATGAGCATATAGACCACCGTCTCCGGAGCAAAAAGCGACTTGACGGTGCTGTACAAAAAGAGCCCCGCTAACCCGGTCGGGATAAAGGCCACGCCGATTTTAAGCCAGAGGTCTCTGGATGAAAAAACCCGCTTGGTGTAATAAAAGAGCACGGCCAGAATGGAGCCGAGCTGAATGGCGATCTCGTAGGATTTATGCGCTTCGGTCTGATCGATACCAAAAAGGGTCGAAACCAGAATCAGGTGCCCGGTGGACGAGACGGGCAAAAACTCCGTCAGCCCCTCCAGCGCCCCTAAAAAAATCGATTCCAGAATGCTCACAGGTTTGCTCTCCTCTTGTACCAGATATAGATGCCGATAATCACGACCAGCGACGCCATCGCAATCAGGATGGATTCGGTCAGGTAGGTTTTAATCAGCGCTTCGTTTTCACCCAGGAAATAACCCAAGAGGGTCAAGACCACCACCCAGATTCCGGCTCCTAGTGCCGTAAAAAAGACAAACTGCCCCAAATTCATCCGGGCGATGCCTGCGGGCAGGGAGATGTACTGGCGCACCACCGGAATCAGCCTGCCGCTAAACGTCGTGGGTTTTAAAGAACCCTTCCATCTTGAAAATGGTGCGCTCGTGGATCAGCATGTATTTGCCAAAGCGCAGCAAAAAGGCACGCCCCACTTTTCGGGCCAGGTAGTAGTTGACTAGAGCACCGGCCACCGAACCGGCGATCCCGCTGATGATGACCAGCCCCAGGTGCATCTCGCCCTTACTGGCCAGATACCCGGCGGGAATCATCACCACCTCGGAGGGGAAGGGGAAAAAACTGCTTTCCAGCGTCATGAGCAAAAAGATACCGGCGTACCCCATCCCTCCGACACTCTCGACCAAAAAGGCGACCACTTCACCCAGCACGGCGGCTCCTAAGAAAAAATAGCTCTTATTATACCATCCGGAGTTTAGTCGGGCTTTTTGTCACGGTTGATGATCTTGGAAACCAATGACTGGGAGATGCCCAGCGCCTTGGCAATGGCGGTCTGGGAGTATCCGGAGGCGAAGGCTTTCCGAATCCGTTTGTTGCGTTTTTCAAGATTTTTTGACGCTTTGATTTCCAGGGGCGGTATGTTCAGAACGGCGGTCCCGTCGCCTTCGTTTTCACGACGTTTCAAGGCGGCCAACTCCCTTGCCTCCTCTTCGGAAAAGTTACCCCTTTGGATCGCCTCGATATGCTTCTCTTTCAGCTCTGTTGAAAAACATTCCAAGGCCTCTTGTTTGCCCAAAATAGTATGAAATGAATAAAATTGATTGCTTTTTGGAGATGTAAGCCCAAATTGTTTTTTTGCCCCGTCTTCCCAATACCGATAAATCAGCACAATCTCTTTTTTACCCAAAAGGTGGGTGGATGCAAAGCGGTCTTTCCAGAGGCTTCCTCCGGAATACTCCGGATGGTTCCCGTGGAAACGGCGGGAAAAAACCGCCCCGATCTGGCGCATGATCAAGGAGAGATTGGCTCTGTTGGTCCGGATTAACAGCTCGTACCCGCCTGCATAAATGAGGTAGCCCTCGAGCTGGGCATCGTAGCGTCCGCAGCTCTCACACACCAAAGCCAAAAACTCCCTTGCATCGCTGCTTTGGGCAAAGGGTTGGCTGCCATCCCTTCCTGTATTGGTAACGTAATGGATTCCGGGCTGATCTTTTCGGGCTTTTCGCGGCATGGTCTCTCCTTGCGTTGTGGCCCTAGTATAGCATCTGTCGGTGACTAATACCAGTGGTGTTTGAGTGCTCCGGAATCATCC
>QKHD01000210.1 GCA_003250175.1 Helicobacteraceae bacterium | reverse complement strand
TAAACGCAAGGCCGTGGATGACCACGATAGCGTCGATCACGCCAGCCGGGATTTTGCCAATTTTATCCACGAAGGCACCGTACTAATCGAGTAC
Source organism: Helicobacteraceae bacterium (assembly GCA_003250175.1). GTDB lineage: Bacteria > Campylobacterota > Campylobacteria > Campylobacterales > SZUA-545 > SZUA-545. The sequence continues at coordinate 1,458 of QKHD01000210.1, read as the reverse complement.
ATCAAGCCCCAGGCGGGCGTCACCGGGCGGGATTTCACCGGAAAGCTGATCGAAGCGGAGGAGCCGCAGGAGTACAATATTCCCCAATTCAGCGTCGATAACGCCAGCGTGGAGACCAAGGACGACGACAAACACACCCTCTATCTGGCCAAAAAAGAGGGGTATGTCATTTTTGAAAACAACGCCCTGCGGGTCGATGACCACCTGGAGATGGACTCCATCAACCTCAAATCCACCGGCCACATCACCTCCGAAGGGGGCAAGGACGTCAGCATCAACATCAAAGGGGATGCCACGGAGGATAAGATCGGCCCCAACATGAAAGTCGATGTCGCCACCCTCAACATGGGCGGCAGCGTCGCCGAAGGGGCGGAGATCCACGCCAAAAAGGCGATCATCGGCGGCCAGACCCACCTGACCTCCAAGATCTTCGCAGAGATGGCCGACATCAAGGTCCACAAGGGCTACCTCGAAGCCTCCAAGGCCAAAATCACCAGCATCGAAAGCGGCAAGGTTTTTGCCCTGGATGTGACGGCCCAGACCGCCATCGGCGCGGAAGTACACGGGCTCGATGTCCACATCGCCGAGATCAAGTCCCACTGCACCATCGAGTTTGCCAACACCCTGACCATCGGCAAGGTGACGGGGGATGAAAACAAGTTTATCCTCACCCCCTTTGCGACCAAGCAGTCCCATGCAGACCTGACGGACACCCTGAAAAAACTTGAAGAGTACAAGAAAAATACCGAAAAACTGGAAAAACTGGAAAAACGCCTCCGTGACCGGGTCAACCAGAATAAAAAGAACCTCGATCTTTTGGTGGAAAATATCAAGGAGATCAAGGCCAAGGGACAAAAACCCAACGACACCATCTCCAAACGCTACCAGGACCTCGTCCAGGAGCGCCATGATCTTAAAACCACCATGGAAGAACGCGCCCACCTGATCGAAGCGATCCAGGCCCTGAACGAAAAAGTGGAAGAGTATCAGCACGCCCTGATGCAGGCACGCTTTACCATCGAAGGCAACTGGAGCGGCTACAACGAATTGACTTTCCAGATGCTCAGCCCCAAAAAGGTGCTGAAGTATGTGCCCAAATCTTCCTTGGGGCAGGAGACGATCTATGTGATCGTCAACCAGGACGGCGACTACGAGGTAAAACGCGACCTCCTGCACAAACACCATGAGGAGGAGGCTCCACCGCCGCCGTCTAAAGAACCTGAAAAGGCCAACGAGGAAAAACCCGACGCAGCTGCGGAAGCTCCGGAAACGGAAAATGAAGCAACCGAAGCAAACGATGAATCCCCAGGCAGCGAAGAAAGCCACAATAAAGCCACAGAGGCTCCGGAGGGTGAAAATACGGCAAAAAGTGAAGAGCAGCCACCGGCATAATTGTGCACGAACGCTCTTAGTCAGACTGTTCGTTGGCATTGCCGTATGCAAAAAAAATGAGCCGAA
>QKHD01000286.1 GCA_003250175.1 Helicobacteraceae bacterium | reverse complement strand
GAAGAGGTAGTTTCCGTTGATGGAGGAGTTGGCCGTATCGAGCATGTGCAGCTTCAGTGCCTCCAAGTCCCCCGCGATCGCCTGCATGGAGGTGTTGGAGTGCACACCGTTGGCCGCTTGAAGCAATTTAACCTTGAACTGTTCCAGGGCATCTTTCATCTGTCCGATGGCGACGTCGGTGTTGTCGGAAAAGGTGGTCGCTTTTTGGGTGGTATCGGAAACCTGCTCCAGGGTCGCTTTTTCGGAGTCGAGGCGCAAGGCGTCGACATAAATATTCGTATCTTCGTATCCGTACTGGATCAGTTTTCCGGAGGAGAGCTGGTTATTGACCCGAAGCAAGTCTCCCAGAGCTTCATTCTGGTTGCTGACAAACTGTCGATAAACTTCAAAACTTCCTACACGCATGATAAACCCTTCGGAGAATAATCTTTAGATTAACAAGCAATTTTGGTTCCACTTGCACTAAAAACAAGATCGGAAAAAAAAGTAAACGATCAAATCGACCCGGCAAAAATCACCTGCTCTTTTTTATCCCGTTTTTAGGCTGAACGTTATATGATTTCGCTCTTTCATGCCGCGGTGGTGAAATTGGTAGACACGACGGATTCAAAATCCGTTGGCAGCGATGTCGTGCCGGTTCGAGTCCGGCCCGCGGTACCATGAAAAAATTGGTCTTATTTACAGGTTATTTTAAGAATTCGTGTGAAATAATTCCGTCACTTTTTTAAAGACCTCCATGCGGAAGTAGCTCAGGGGTAGAGCACAACCTTGCCAAGGTTGGGGTCGAGGGTTCGAATCCCTTCTTCCGCTCCATTCATTCTTTTCTTACATTTATTGACTTCACCCCCACCTTTTGATAGAGTTTTAGCAAAAAAAGAGTCCGGATTTGAGATCATTTTTGGCTGGCCTTTGCCTCCTTCTTCTGCTCCCCCTTTTTCTCTACGCCGAACCGCTCAAACTCCAGGAACAGTACTACACCGAAAGCGACCTCATCGAAGCCGATATTTTTCTTCCGGAGATCGAAGAAAATTTCATTATTGGCGAGATGAAAAACCGCAACCGCATACAATTCGCGGCCCACAAAATCCAACAGCTTTTTGCCGAACACGGCATCGAGGTTATCCCCACCCACCCGGTCATCACCGTCTCCCGCCAGCCCGATTTCGACGCCCTTCCCCTCAAGGCTGCGTTGACGGAGCGTTTTACCGCGCAGTATCCAGGTCTCATGATCGAGCGCATCACCGTGCGTCCCCGCACCTTTTTTGATCAAAACGGTGCCACCCTGCTCGCCGTCGACCTGCCTGCGCCGAACCTCACCAAAAACAAAGGCACCTTCTCCGCAAAATACCGTCTGTCAGACGGCAAGGAGAGCAAGGTTTTTTTCGGCTACCGCCTGCTGGGAAGCATCGAGGTATTAAAAGCAAAACGTAATATCGCAAACGGTACCATTCTGCAAATGGACAACAGCGGCGTGGAGCGCATCCCCTTTGAAGGGCTTCGCACCCTCCCCCTAAGCAGCGCCAAACTGGGCAAAGTCCGGGTTCGCGGCTATGTCAAGCAGGGCAGTATCATTACCGCCGCCATGGTCCGGGACATTCCGGATGTGACCAAGGGGCAGCGGATGGCGCTTTCGCTTGAGAGCGGCGGCATCCGGATCAGCATTTACGCCATTGCCAAGGAAGACGGACGCATCGGTGAGACCATCCGTTTCGAGACGGACGACGGCAAGCGCTACAAGGCGCTGATCATGGAAAAAAACAAGGCGGTCATCCAATGAAACCGACCAAAATCATCATTGCCGTAAGCGGTGCCAGCGGTGCCCATCTGGGGCTTCGGGCCGCGCAGCTGCTTCCCCAGGGGTACGAGGGGCATATCATCGCCACCGACCACGCCAAAACCGTGTTGGAAAAGGAGAACCGCTTTCACCTGCACGATCCGGAGAATATCGCCGCCCCCACGGCCAGCGGCTCCTTTGGGGCCGACGCCATGCTGGTGGCGCCGTGCAGCATGAACACCCTGGCCAAAATCGCCTGCGGTATGGCGGATAATCTGGTTACCCGAAGCGCAGCGGTCATGCTCAAAGAGCGGCGCCGTCTCGTGCTGGCCCCCAGGGAGATGCCCTTTAGCCCCATCGCGCTGGAGCAGATGCACAAGCTCTCCCAGTACGGCGTGGTGATCGCCCCGCCGGTTATGGGTTATTACGCCGAGCACGACACCATTGATGCCATGGAGCGGTTTATCATCGGCAAGTGGTTTGACCTGCTGGGCATCGACAACGAACTTTACACAAGGTGGAGCGGCCAATGAGCGCAAAAGTCATCTATCCCGGAACCTTTGATCCCATCACCATCGGGCACCTCGACATCATCAAGCGGGCCCAGAAAATTTTCGGCGAAGTGGTGATCGGCATCTCCATTTCCAAGGACAAAGCCCCCATGTTCAACCTAGACGAGCGCACGGAGATGATGCGTCTGGCCACCGAGGGAATCCCAGGGGTAAGCATCAAAACCTTCGATACCCTGCTGGTCGATTTTGCCAAGCAGGAGAAGACCAAGATCATCATCCGGGGTCTGCGGGCGGTGAGTGACTTCGAATACGAACTGCAGCTGGGTTTTGCCAACCGCAGCCTCGATCCGGAGGTCGATACCGTCTCCTTGATGCCAAGCCTGGAGCACGCCTTTATCAGCTCCTCCATCGTCCGTTCGGTGCTCAACCACCGGGGCGATATCGGCCATCTGGTTCCCCCGGCAGTAGAACGCTACATTAAAGACTCCCGATGTATGTAGCCCTCGAAGGCATCGACGGCGTCGGCAAGAGCACCCAGCTGGCCCACCTCAAGGCCGCTTTCCCCGATGCACTCTTTACCAAAGAGCCCGGTGCCACGCCCCTGGGCGCTGCCATCCGGAGCCTGGTATTAGGCGACGGCGATTACGACAAACGTGCCGAGCTGCTGCTCTTTTTGGCCGACCGGGCCGAGCACACCGCCCGCTGCGTCGCCCCGGCTTTAGAAGCCGGGCGCCACGTCATCAGCGACCGCAGCCTCATCTCCGGAATCGCCTACGCCGACCGGAGTCTGGACATGGAGACACTCTATGCGCTCAACCGTTTTGCCACCGGCGGGCTCTTTCCGGAGATGGTGATTGTTCTTACCATCTCCGCCTCCGGATACGAAGCGCGCATCCGCGCCCGAAACGAGGGTGAAGACCGGATCGAAAGCCGTGGCACCGCCTACATGATGCAGACGCAAGAGCGCCTCATCGACGCGTGCCGCGCCCTACATATTCCCTGCCATGTCATTGCGGCGGAGCAGGATGAAATGACCATATTTAACGCTATTAAGGAGTTGATCCATGATTAAAGCCCTGCGAGGGATGAAAGATATCTTAGAAAGCGACGAGAGCGCCAAGTTCCAGTACTTTGTCAAAACGGCCACGGCCGTCGCCGAGCGCTACGGATTTGAATACATCGAAACCCCCAAACTGGAAGAGACCGCGCTGTTTAAACGCTCCGTGGGCGAGAGCAGCGACATCGTGGGCAAGGAGATGTACCAGTTTATCGACAAGGGTGAAAACGACGTCTGCCTCCGTCCGGAGGGAACCGCCGGCGTGGTGCGCGCCTTTGTGGAGAAAAAACTCGACCGGATCGACCAGACCCGCCGCTTCTTCTACCACGGCTCCATGTTCCGCTATGAGCGCCCGCAAAAAGGGCGTCTGCGGGAGTTTCACCAGTTTGGCTGCGAGGTCTTCGGTGAAAGCAACGTGCTCGAAGACGCCAACCTCATCATCATGCTCAGCACCATCTTCAACACCCTGGGCATCAGCCACCAGATCCAGATCAACTCCCTGGGCTGCCCCAAGTGTATCCCCGCCTACCGGGAAAAGCTGGTTGCCTTTCTGGACAGCAAAAAAGAGCACCTCTGTGACGACTGCCTCCGCCGCAAGGAGACCAACCCGATCCGCGCCCTGGACTGCAAAACCATCACCTGTGCCGAGCAATACGTGGACGCCCCCTTTATCACCGACAATCTCTGTGACGAGTGCGCCGCCGATTTCGAGCGCCTAAAAACCCTGCTCGATCACAACAACATCGCCTACACCGTCAACAAAAAACTGGTTCGGGGGCTGGATTACTACACCAAAACCGCCTTTGAATTTGTCAGCGACGAGATCGGCGCGCAGAGCGCCATCGCCGGAGGCGGACGCTACGACCGATTGGTGGAGTTTTTGGAAGGCCGCCCGACGCCGGCCATCGGATTTGCCATCGGGATCGAGCGGATTTTTGACCTGATCAAGGTTCCGGAGGGCAGCCGCCAGGGTATCTATCTGGGCGCCATGGACGAAGCGGCCATTGACACGGTCTTTGCCAAGGCCCAGGCGCTGCGCCGCAACCATACCGTCACCGTCGATTACAGCGCCCGCGGCCTCAAGGGTCACCTCAAACAAGCCGACAAGGCCGAGGCCCGCATCTGCGCCGTTATCGGCGAGACGGAGCGCTTGGCAGGAACCATCTGGGTCAAAGACTTGGAGACGAAAGAGGAACAGACCGTTGCTCTGGATGCCTTTCAAGGCATGCTGGCTTAAATCCGGAGGCTGAAAAAAGAGATTTTTTCACCGAATTATGGGGAGTTGCGTTATAATGTCCCCTTCACACTACGTTTACAAAGGTTCTGCCCATGCCCTATGGTCTGCGCTACTGGGGAAATGACGATTTCTCCATCGACGAAGGACTAGTTACCCTCAACCATAAAAGCTCTCCCGCCCTGCTCAGTATCGTCAAGAGCATCCGGGAAGAGGGGCACCGGGGGCCTTTGCTCCTTCGTTTTCCACACCTGATGGAAAAGCAGATCGAAACGATCTATTCCGAGTTCAACCGCGCCATGAAAGAGTTCCAGTATGAAGGAACCTTCAAGGCGGTCTTCCCCCTGAAGGTCAACCAGTTTCCCAACTTCGTCCACCGGCTACTGGAAAACGGCAAGCCCTACGGCTACGGCCTGGAAGCGGGCAGCAAGGCGGAGATGATCCTGGCCCTGGCCTACAACCACATCGGCCACCCCATTACCGTCAACGGATTTAAAGACTACGAAATGATCTCCATGGGCTTTATCGCCCGCAAAATGGGGCACGATATCACCATCACCATCGAGGGGATCAACGAGCTGGAGACCATTATCGAAATCCAGAAGTCCCAGCCCGATTTCGTTCCCAATATCGGGATCCGGATCCGCCTGCACAATACGGGCAAAGGGAGCTGGAGCAAGAGCGGCGGGATCAACGCCAAGTTCGGCCTCAACTCCACGGAGTTGATCGAAGCGGTCGAACTGCTTAAAGAGGCCAAACTGCTCGACCACCTCACCATGATCCACTTCCACATTGGCAGCCAGATGAGCGATATTTCGCCCCTCAAAAAAGCGCTGCGCGAAGCGGGCAACATCTATGCCGAGCTAAGAAAGATGGGAGCGAAAAATCTGGGCGCCATCAACATTGGCGGCGGTCTGGCCATCGAATACGCCCAGCATAAAGAGACGCTCAATAAAAACTACTCCCTGGCCGAGTTTGCCAACGACATCGTCTACAACCTCAAAACCATCGCCCAGGACAAAGAAGTAAAAGAGCCGGACATCTTCACCGAATCGGGACGCTTTATCGCCGCCAGCCACGCCGTGCTGGTCGCTCCGGTGCTGGAACTCTTCTCCGAAGAGTATTCACCCAAGTCTTTGCGCCTGAAAAAGAAAGACAATCCGCCGCTTTTGGTGGAGTTGCATGACCTCTATAAGAGCATCAACTCCCGCAATGCGGCGGAATACCTGCACGACGCCCTGGACCACCTCGAATCTCTGCTGACCCTGTTCGATCTGGGTTATATTGATCTGGAAGACCGCTCCAATGCGGAGATTCTGGTCCACCTGATTATCAAAAAATCCATGGGGATGAAAAACACCAACATTCCGGAGCGCCGCGATCTGCTGGAGCAGATTCAGGAACGCTACCTGGTGAACTTCTCCATGTTCCAGAGCCTTCCGGATTTCTGGGGTCTGGGGCAGACCTTCCCCATCATGCCTAT
>QKHD01000363.1 GCA_003250175.1 Helicobacteraceae bacterium | reverse complement strand
ATCAAAGGCGGCGTAGTAGAGCGGTTTACCGGCCAGGGTCTCGCTAAGGGTCATGGGCGGGGAAAGACCTGGTTGCGGCCGGCCCCCTTGGCTTCATAGACCATGGCGTCGGCCTCTTTGATGGTGGCGGGCTGATTTGCCTGACGGCTGCGCAGCGCGATGCCGGCGCTGGTGGTGACGGTGACCGGTTTTTTCTGGTAGAGGAATTTGGCGTTTTCGATCTTGCTCCGAATGGCGTCGACGGTGGTAAAGACCGCTGCCAGGTCAGTGGATGGGGTGAGCAGAATAAACTCCTCGCCGCCGTAGCGGCCCACCACGTCGTTCTCTCCGGCGTGGCGGTTAAGGAACTTGCCGATGGAGGCTAGGATGACGTCGCCCGCGTTGTGGCCGTAGGTGTCGTTGATCTTTTTAAAGTGATCCACGTCAAAAAAGACCACGGCGTAGTCGGTGCCGTTCTTGGCGTAGGCCGCTTCAAAGCGCTCCAGCTCCTTGGCCAGACCGCGACGGGTGAGGGTGGAGGTGAGGAAGTCCTCGGAGGCCTCTTTCTGGGCGGCCTGCAGGGCGTGTTCCAGCTCCAGCACCCGGGCCTGGAGGATTTTGACTTCGCTCTGGTCGTTTTGCAGGGCGTGGGAGAAGTTTTTGATGCTCTCGTTGATCTTGTCGGAGACCCCGATGAGGCGCTCGCGCACGCTTTTGGCATCTTCATTGAGATCAATGGCCTGCAGTTCGCTCCGGATGTCGGCGACGTCGTCGTATTTGGACTCGGAGTTGGCGATCATGGCGGCGATCTTTTCCAGCAGGGCGTCGATGACCCGGTTGGCATCGATGATGTTCTGGTTAAAGAGATCGTTGTCATCGCGGATACGCTGAACGATGCACTCACCCAGCTCCTCCTTGACCGCCGGGGCGGTGATGAGCTCCGGATTCTCCTTGAGCTGCGCTTCGAGCTTGGCAATGCGCTCGTGTACCTGGGTGGAGATGGAGGGGGTCAGGGCGGTCACCAGCAGATGCACCATGGCGTCGATGGTCTCCAAGTGCTCCTTGGCCCCCAGGACGGCGTCCAGTTCGGCGCTGAGGGTGGGCAGGTCGGAGATGGTGAAGGTACCGTGTTTTTCCAGCTCTTTGAGATAGCCGTCGGTGTAGCTGTCGAAAAAAAGTTTAAAGCGATCGGCGCTTTGGATCAGGTGCGACGGCAGGCGCAGGTCGCCGCCCACGGTCTGGGCAGTAATGCGTTTGAGTTCATCAAAGGGGAGGCGTGCGGTGATCTTGAGCAGAATCCGGATAAAGCGCTCGATGGCGGCCAGAAGGTCTTTATTGTTGGTCTTTTCCAGACGGCCCACCTGGGTGGTGAGGAAATAGAGCAGTTCGTCGCTGCTTTTAATAGCGTAGCCCGCCATGAGTTTCTGCATCTCCGGAGAGAGGCGCTGGGCGTATTTGGCCACCTTGTCGCAGGATTCGACGGCGACTTTCTCTTTTTTGGCAATTTCGCAGAACCGTTTGGCGAAGTTGTCGGGGGTCATGAGCTCCTTGCTCTCCTTGAAGTGGAGCAGGGTTTTGG
>QKHD01000400.1 GCA_003250175.1 Helicobacteraceae bacterium | reverse complement strand
ATGCGGTGTCGGTCTACTTCAGCAATATCGATGAGCTGGTCAATTACAAGCCCAAGCTGACCACCCAGGTACTGGACCGCAACCACAAGCTGGTGGCCAATGTCTTTGACGGCGAACACCGGATCTATGTGCCCTTTGAAAAAATCCCGCCCCGACTGATCGAGTCGCTGGTGGCCATCGAAGATACCGCCTTTTTTGAACACGACGGTCTGAACTACGAGGCAATTATCCGGGCGGCGTCAAAGGTGATTCGCGCGGGTAAGGCGGTGGAAGGGGCGAGTACCATTACCCAGCAGCTGGTCAAAAACGTTCTGCTCAGCCGTGAAAAGACCCTGACCAGAAAACTGAAAGAGGCACTCCTCTCCATTCGGGTAGAAAATGAAATCTCCAAAGAGATGATTCTGGAGCGCTACCTCAACGAGATCTACTTCGGTCATGGGTACTACGGGGTGTTGGCGGCATCCAGAGGCTATTTTCACAAGGAGCTTCATGAGCTGACCCTTAAGGAGATGGCAATTTTGTGCGGTTTGCCCCGAGCCCCCAGTTTTTACGACCCCACCAAACACCGGGGCATGTCCCTGGCCCGGGCCAACACGGTGCTCGACCGGATGCGTCACCTGGGCTGGATCAACGATCAGGAATACACCGTCTCCTCCGCGGAGATTCCGGAGATCTTCGACGAATCGGTCACGGCCAACCGGGCACCCTATATCGTCGAAACCGCCATCGACATGCTCAAAAGCCAGTTTCCCGATATCCGCTACGGCGGCTACACCATCTACACCACCATGGATGTCGATGTGCAGAAAATTGCCGATGAGTCCCTGCAGCTGGCCTATGCCGAAGCGGTCGAGCGGATCGACAGCCAAAAGCCGGAGATCGTTTACATGGATGTGACGGATGAAAATGGCACCGTCACCCAGGTGGAGCAAAACGCCACGATGGAATACAACAGCTCCAAGCTCAACGGCGCCCTGGTCTCCATCGAGCAGGAAACGGGCAAGATCCTGGCGCTGTGCGGCGGGGTTGATTTTTACAAGAGCCAGTTTAACCGGGCGGCCTACGCCAAAAGACAGGTGGGCAGTAGTTTCAAACCCTTCCTCTACCTTTCGGCCTTTGATCTGGGGTACTCGCCTTCGTCCGTTGTGGCGGATATCTCCCGAACCTACAAGTTCAAGGTCAGTGAAGACGAAGAGCAGGTGTGGCGGCCATCGAACTACGAGCGCAACTTTGTCGGAGTCATGAGCGCACGCGAGGCCCTGACCCACTCCCGCAACCTGGCGACCATCAACCTGGTCGATACCATCGGGCTGGATATGGTGCGAAACCGCCTGGGTGAATACGGTATGACCGATCTGCCCAACGACCTCTCCCTGGCCCTGGGCAGTCTCACCATGACGCCCCTGGAGATGAGCGAGTTTCTCACCATCATCTCCAACTACGGCGAACGGGTTAAACCCTATCTGGTGGAGCGCCTGGTGGACAAGTTTGGTGCCCAGTATGACTTTAATACGACCCGTGAGCGGGTGACGACCCCGGCCCAGGCCTATCTGATGATTGACGTCATGGAAGATGTCGTGCGTCGCGGAACGGGGCGGCGCTCACGGGTCTCCGGAATCGAAACCGCCGGTAAGACGGGAACGACCAACGACAACCGTGACGCATGGTTCTGCGGGTTTTCACCCTCGACCCAGACCGTTGTCTGGTTCGGTAACGATGACAATACGCCTATTTCCAAACGTGAAACCGGTGGGCGTACCGCGGCTCCGGTCTTTAAATACTACTACGACAAGTTGGTGGAGCTCCGTCCGGAGGTCAAGCGCCACTTCGTCAAACCCGAAGGGGTCTACACCATCAACATCAACGGCAAGGATGAGGTCTTTACCGATATCTCCAAACCGCCCAAGGTGAACAAGATGATGCAGCCAGCCAAAGAGGAGCTACTGTTTTGAGCGAACAACAACAATTCTGGAACGGAAAATTTGACCGGGAAGACCACTTTTACGGGACGGAACCCAACGCCTTTATCGAGGCACAAAGTCATTTGATCGCTCCGGAGGGGCGGGTGCTCTGCCTGGGCGAGGGCGAAGGGCGCAATGCGCTGTACCTGGTCAAAGAGGGACACGACGTGGTGGCCCTGGATGCCTCCGACGTGGGGCTTCGCAAGGCCGAAGCCCTGGTCAAACGCCACGGCCACACCCTTCAAACCCTGCATCTGGACCTGAGCCACTGGGCTCCGGAGCCAGAAGCGTATGACGCCATTGCCACCTCCTTTTTGCACCTTCCCTACCCCCTGCGAAAGCAGGTGTTGGACGGGTGTGTGCAGACCCTCAAGCCGGGCGGCATCTTTGTGGGCGAGTTTTTCTCCAAGGCGCAGCTGGATTTTAACAGCGGCGGTCCAAAGGATGCGGGGCTGCTGTACAGCACCGACGAGATCGCTGCCGATCTTTCCGGAGAACCGGTCGAGATACTTCAACTGGAAGAGACCCTCACCCACCTCAATGAAGGTCCCGGCCATCAGGGCGAGGCCAGTGTGGTGCACCTTATCTTTAAAAAAGTCTGAGCTAAAATCACAGAAAAAAAAGGGAGTGCTATGGCTAAGTGGTTTAAACGCCTTGTGCTGGGCATGATGATCACGGTCATGTCTGCCGCCTATTTCACCTCCCTTTTTCTACCCAGCGATACCCTGACCCCCCAACTGACGATTCAATCCCCCCAGCAGACCCTGATGATGCATACCGAAGCGGAATCGTCCGATCATAAGATTTTGATGGAGAAAAATACGCTCTACGTGCATGTCACCCTCTTTGACGAGGTTCCAGTCAAAAACCTGCTTGGCGAACCCACGCCACCCAGAAAGTTTTTGTTGCCCAACGATATTTTTTACCCACCCAAACACACCTTTTCCTAATATTTTTTCCGGGCAACGCCTTATTACAATCTTCGCAGATAACCATGGCGCATGTCCGGAGCCTGACTCCGATAAGACCAATTTATATTTTTTTAAAGAAACGAAGGATTATTCATGCTAAAAAAACAGACTATCTATTATTCCCTGGTGTGCGCCACCCTGCTTCAAGGTGCCGATGTGGCCCTGGAGCCGATGAAGGTACAAAGCGATGCCGTAACGGCAACAACGATCCAAAATATCAGCGGTGAGGAACTCAAATCCGCCGACCTGGCAGAGGCGCTTATGAAAAGCACCCCCAATGTCTCCCTCGTGCGACGCAGCGGAATCGCCAACGACATCATCCTGCGCGGCCAGAAAAAAGACAACATCAACATCCTCATTGACGGTGCCAAAGTGTGCGGTGCCTGCCCCAACCGGATGGACCCGCCGACCTCCCACGTACTGACCAACAATGTCGAAAGCGTGGAAGTGATCGAGGGGCCCTATGATGTGGAGAGTTTCGGAACCCTGAGCGGTATGGTCAAGATCAAAACCAAAAAACCCGAAAGCGGATTCCACGGCGAGGTGAGTGCCAATGCGGGCAGCTTCGGCTACCAAAAGGGTGCGGCGACGTTGACCGGCGGAACGGACAGCATCCGGGCCTTAGTAAGTGTCTCCAAGGAAGAGTCCGACCAATATGAAGACGGCGACGGCTATACCCTGGCGGAGCAGCTGGAAAATTACACCATTGCCAATCCCGGCTCCGGAACAACCGATACGACAAAGTTCGTCTACCAAGATAAATACAAAGAGATGAAAGCCTACAGCAAACAGACCGCCATGGCCAAAATCTATGCCGACGTAACCGACAACCAGGAACTGCAACTAAGCTACACCAAAAACGAGAGCGATGACGTCCTCTACCCATCCAGCAAAATGGATGCGCTCTACGATGATTCGAGTATCCTCGAAGCGGCCTACACCCTAAACGATCTGGGAAGCTTCTCCAAGGCGCTTAGTTTGAGTTACTTTCACTCCGAGGTGGATCACCCCATGTCCACCAAATACCGACAAAGTGCGGTCATGATGGGTGAAATGATCAGCGCCCTGACGACCGATGTCTCCGGAATCAAAATCAAAAACAGTTTTGATGCGGGCAGCACCGAAGTAACGGTCGGGGTCGATGCCAGCACCCGAAACTGGGACGGACTCTACTCCAACGGGCTGGTCGGTATTGGCGACGTGGATACAAAAAACAGTGCCCTCTTTGCCAAGAGCAAAACCGACATGGGCGGTTGGGACATGGAGGCCGGGCTGCGTTATGACACCACCACCATCACCCCCAATGCCGGCGGCGTGACGGATGAGAACGATTACAGCGCGCTCGGGGCCTACGTGATGGGGATCATCAAGCCCTCCAAAGAGAGCCGTTATTTTGTCGGTATCGGGAAGTCTTCCCGGGTTCCCGATGCAAGAGAGCTCTATTTTTACGGCAACAACGGCAACAAACTCATGGGTACGCCCGACCTAAAGCAGACCACCAACACCGAAGTCGATGCGGGGTGGATCACGGAGAGCGGCCAGAGCCGATTTAAAGCAAAAGTCTTCTACAGCATGCTGAGCGACTACATCTATTACAACGCCAGCAAAGAGGCGGCCGGGCAGGTCTTTGAAAATATCGATGCCACCATCTACGGAATGGAGCTCAGCGGCAACCAGCCCATGGTCGAAGGGCTGGAAATCGCCTATGGGGCAACCTACCAGCGGGGCCAGAAAAGTGAAGCACTGGGCGGACAAAGCGATAAGGACCTGGCGGAAATTCCCCCGATGAAGCTCAACCTGGCGGTCAACTACAAAAACAGCGCCGACTTCAAGGCCAAGCTGGAAGTGATCGCCGCCGACGCATGGAAAAACTACGATGAAGACAACGGCGAGCAGGCCATTGCCGGGTATGCCGTGGCCAACATGAAAGTCCAGCAGACCTTTATGAAAAGCCTGGAGCTGACCGTGGGGGTGGATAATATTTTTGACCACACCTATGCCGTTTCCAATACCTATAAAGACCTCACCCTTATGACCGACAGCGTCGGCATCATGCTGCTCAACGAGCCGGGGCGCTACGTCTACACCAACCTGAAGTACCGATTCTAAGATGCGCGGAAGTTTTGTTGCGGCCTTTCTGGCCGCATGGATTCTTCTCGGGTGCGACAGCAGCTCCGGAGACGGCAGCGGCAGCGATGCACCCACGGTCTACGACGTCTACAGCTACCCGACCTATGTGCTCACTCCGGAGCTGGAAAGCGCCCTGGCCTACATGTGGCACGAAGAGAAGCTGGCGGGGGATCTCTATATCTCTTTAAACGGAGATTTCCCCAATGCCAAGATGTCGCTCATCGCGACCCAGGGGGAGGCGACCCACCAGCAGTTTATTCAGAACCTGGTGGAGAAGTACGACCTCAACGTTACCGCCCTCTCCGATGACCAGTCGGTGGATGTCTACACCCTGGGGACGGGCGAGTTCGCCATTACGGCGATCCAGTCGCTCTACGACAGCTTGTATGACGAGGGTAACGACAGCGCGATTGACGCCCTCAAAGTGGGCTGCAAGGTGGAGGTGGTGGATATCGACGACCTGAACACCTACATCGCCCTGGCGGACGGGGTGGCCCAGGATCTGGAAGATGTCTTTGTCTACCTACGAAGCGGCAGTTATAAACACTACTGGGCCTTTGACGGCGAACTAAAAGCATTGGGTGTCACGGACGGCTGCTGCGCCGCCGGAGCGACGTACTGCCATACGGAATACCCCAAATAAAGGACAAACGATGAAATGCAAACCAAAAATTTTCTCCCTGCTGGCTGCGGCGGGGATGGTATGGCTGCTGCAAGGATGCGGCGGCGCCACACCCCATAATCATCAAACCACCATGCCACGCTTCCAAAGTGTCCATCCGGAGCAGGCGCTACTGCTGCAATCCGGAGAGGATAAAACCAGCTGCTCCATCTGCGGCATGCACCTGCCCAGCTTTTACAAAACCAACCATGTGCTGGAGTTTGCCAGCGGTCAGGTGTTTCAGTTTTGCTCCATTCACTGCCTGGGTGATGCCATGGAGCACCAGCTGGATGATGCCCAGCGCAAAAGCATAACGGCCATCAAGGTGGTCGATGCCGCAACCCTGCGATGGATTAACGC
>QKHD01000232.1 GCA_003250175.1 Helicobacteraceae bacterium | reverse complement strand
GCTCCTGTCCCAACTTCCGGAGGACGCAACCCCTGTTTTTGTGGGCGATCTGATCGATCGCGGCCCAAAAAGCGCCGAGGTGATCAAGCTGATTCGGGAGAAGGGCTACGCTTGCGTCATGGGTAACCACGAAGAGCTGATGTTCACCTACGGTTATGCCTTCGCCCAGAGCTACCGGGAAGGTACCCCCTTGGTAACGCACAATCCCTGGTTTGCCAACGGCGGCATCCAGACCCTGGAAAGCTACGGGCTGGTGCGGCTGGTATCAGGGCGTCCGGAGCGTATCGACGGAAATGGAGCAGCGCTGGAACGGTTTGAGTCGGATATGCAGTGGATGCAGGCGCTGCCGGATTACTATGATACCGGGCTTGCGTCTCCGGACGGAAAAGCGGTGATCGTCTCCCACGCGCCCCTGGCGACGGTCTGGGGGCTTCGCAAGGTCGAGAGCATGTACGGCACTTTTCACCGCCTGGCCACGACCAACCGCCGTGATCCGGATCCGGAGGCCCCTATTTTTAATATTTTCGGTCATACGCCCGTACCGAAGGCTCCGGAGGTGCAACCCCACTACGTCAACGTGGACACAGGGTGTTATAAAAACGAAACGGGCTTCGGACTGCTCAGCGCCTACTGCATCGAGACGGGCGAGGTAATCAGCCAGGAGCGTCTGGAAGCGAAGTAGTTTTGTCACCGCAGACAAAATCCGATATAATCCCGATAATTTAGCGCCAATAGGAGAGAGTATGGAGTGTGAATTTCCGACGGAAAACGCCACATCCGATGAAGTCAAGGCCCTGCTTCAGGGTGTCAAGACCATTGCCGTCGTGGGCTTTTCCCCCGACGAGACCAAAGACAGCCACCGCGTAGGCAAGTACCTGATCGATCACGGCTACACCGTCTACCCGGTCTACCCTAAAGAAGAGGTCATCTGCGGTCAGAAGGTCTACCGCAGCCTGGACGAGATTCCGGAGCCGATCGACGTGGTCAACGTCTTTCGCAAGCCCGACGTCGTACCGGTGATCGTGGAAAAGATCAAGGCCCTGGGCAACGTCAAGGCCCTCTGGCTGCAAAAGGGTATCATCAACAACGCGGCCGCCCAAGAGGCGAAAAAAGCAGGCATCGAAGTGGTGCAGAATAAGTGCATCATGGTCGAACACCGGGGGCTGGGGGCATGATCGCACTTTCCGACGTTCAGGCGGCCCAGCAGCGCCTTAAGGGCGTGATTAAAGAGACCCCTTTCTCCTATGCGCCGATGCTGAGCAACCTGGCGGGCGCCCAGGTCTATATCAAAAAAGAGAACCTCCAAAACACCGGCGCTTTTAAACTCCGTGGCGCCTTTAACAAACTCTCCACCCTGACCGACGCCGAAAAGGCGTGCGGCGTCATTGCCGCCAGTGCCGGCAACCATGCCCAGGGTGTGGCTTTTTCCGCGGCGCATTTTGGGATCAAGGCCTATATCGTCATGCCCGAAGCGACTCCGCTGCTCAAAGTCAACGGTACCAAAGCCCTGGGTGCGGAAGTGATCCTGCACGGCAACAGCTACGACGAGGCCTACGCCCACGCCCAGAACTACGCCCAGAAGCACGGTCTGACTTTTATCCACCCCTTTACGGACGATGCGGTGATCGCAGGGCAGGGCACCATCGCCGTCGAGATGCTGGATGAAGTGGCCGATCTGGATGCCATCCTGGTGCCCGTCGGCGGCGGTGGGCTGATCAGCGGGATCGCCACGGCGGCCAAGGCGATCAACCCCAAGATCAAGGTGATCGGCGTTTCCGCCTCCGGAGCCCCCGCCATGCGCAACTCCTTTTTGGCCAAAAAACCCCAGGACTCTTTGGGTGTCCGGACCATCGCCGACGGGATCGCCGTGCGGGATACGGCCAAAGAGACCTATAAATATATTGTGGATTTGGTCGATGATATCGTCGAAGTTGACGATGAAGAGATTGCCAACGCCATTTTGTTCCTGATCGAGCGCCAGAAACTGGTGGTCGAAGGGGCGGGCGCCGTCGGTGTGGCGGCCATCTTGCACCACCGGGTACAGTTTGCTCCGGATCAGAAAGTGGGCGTCGTGTTAAGTGGCGGAAACATTGACGTGACCATGATCAACATCATTATCGAGAAGGGTTTGCTCAAATCCTCCCGGAAGATGAAGCTCACGGTTACCCTCATTGACAAGCCCGGCAGTCTCACCCATCTCTCGTCGATCTTCGAGAAGCAGCGTGCCAACATCGTGCAGATCGACTATGACCGCACCTCCCACCGTCTGGATTACGGTGACGCCTTCGTCTCCGTCTCCCTGGAGACCAAGGGTGAGGAGCACCAGCAGCAGATCCGCGATGCCCTGAGTGAGCACGGCTTCAAGTTTACCGAGGAGTAAGTAGCCGTTATGGAAGTTTTGTTATTGATTGAAGAGTATCAGTTTATTATTGCGTTTGGCGTGCTGCTCAACCTGATTGCCACCGTCGGCTTCGGGGTCTACAAGAGCTTTAACCTCAACAGCAAACAGATCGAGTACCTCATGGACCGCTACAAGGTCAAGAGCAGCAATATTAAGGTGATGCTTTATTGGTTCGTTCCCTATGCGGGCTATCTGCTGGTCCTCAAAGACGTGGTATCCCTGCAGCGCTACCTCAAACACGGGTTCAGTGTTTTCGATTACATCGAAGACAAACTCAAGCGCGAACTCGCCTCATGAAATCCTCTCCCACGGAGTTTGAACGCCGCTGCTATGCGCTGCTGCGTCAGATTCCGGAGGGTCGTGTCACCACCTATAAAGCCATCGCCGAAGCCCTCGGCACCAAAGCCTACCGCGCCGTCGGCCGCGCCATGGGCGCCAATCCCGACCCCGTCATTGTGCCCTGCCACCGTGTGGTTGCCAGCGACGGTACATTAGGCGGTTATGCCCTGGGGCTGGAGCGCAAAATCGCCCTGCTTGAATCCGAAGGTCTCCGGATTGGCCAGGGCCGTGTGGAGGATTTTAAAACGGTGTTCTGGTCCGCGTTTAGCGTTTAACGCGGTACATCTGCTGGTCGGCACTCTCCAGCAGTTCATTGGGCGTCGCCCCGTCGATGGGGAAGCTCGCCACGCCAAAGCTGGCGTTAATGCCCAGCTGATGCCCCTCGATATCAAAGGTCGCTCCGCTTAGAAGAAGCCGCAGTTTCTGCGCGGCGGCCTGGGCCTGTTCCTTGCCCGCTTCGGGCAGCAAAATCACGTATTCATCCCCGCCCAGACGCGCCACCATATCGGTCTTGCGCACATTATCCGCCAAAAAGCCCGCCACGGCAATCAGCATCTTGTCGCCCGCGATGTGGCCGTAGTCGTCGTTGATCGGCTTAAAGTTGTCCAGATCGATCATAATAAGCGAGAAGGCGGTCTCGTAGCGGCCCGCCCGCTCGATCTCCCGGCGCAGGGAGGTTTCGAAATGGCGGCGGTTGTACAGCCCCGTGAGGTCATCGGTAATGCTGAGCGATGTCAGCTGCTCCTGGGTGATGTGCAAGGAGGTGGTCAGCTCGTTAAAGCTCTGCTCCAGGTCTTTGATCTCCTTGACGTTGCTGTTGAGCACGATCCGCTGGGTCAGATCGCCCTGGCCCATGATCGTCCGGATGCGGAAGGCAAAACGTTTCAGCGGGTTGACCAGATGGCGGCGCAGGTAGAAGTAGAGCAGCAAAAAGACGGTGCCCAGCATGGCGATGGAGACCAGAATAAACATATTAAAGATCATCCCGCCGCTAAAGCGGATGGCCGAGACGGGAAACGTCACGGAGATCGCCCCCGCACTCTCCCCGACCTGGGCGTTGCTGTGGCAGCGCAGACAGGCACTTTCAAAACTGATGGGGTAGATATAGCGCATCTGCCCCGGTTGGGTAATCTGGGCCTGGTCGGTCTTTTCCGTGATGGCCTGCTGCACCAGGGCGTCCGGATGCTCCTGGGTGCGTTTGCCGAAGATTGCTTCCACGGAGGGGCTCCGGAAGACTTCGATGTGCATGTTGGAATCGACCCGGTTGAGGCGGGTAGTGATGGCATCGATATCTTCCTGGTTCCAGCCACGGGCCATGGCGGCGTAGAGGGCCTCAAAGGAGAGGGCGCTGGTTTTACGGGCCTCTTGTTTGATACTGTCGTCGATAATATTGTATTGGAGATAGACGGCGTGGGTGATCAAGAGGATCACACTCAGCACGGCGGAAAGAATGATAATACGTCGAATATGTTGGTCGTAGCTTACAATACGGGCCACAAACGCTCCTTGCCTGAAAAGGTTATGTCCGGCGTAAGTATAGCAGTTTAGGGGTTAGACCAAACCCCGGGCAGGGCCTCGCCGCAGGCGGGACAGCGGCCGCTTGTCAGGGTGGTATCCACCACTTCGCCAAGATGCCCGTGGCGGCGGATGGCCGGGGTGTGGCACGCGGGGCAGTAGGTGGCGGTGTGCTCCGGATCGGCCACGTTGCCCACATAGCAGTAGCGAAGTCCCGCGGCTATGCCGATGGCATAGGCTTTTTGCAGGGTGGCATGGGGTGTTCGGGGGCGGTTTTGCATCTTGTACTGGGGGTAGAATCCGGAGATGTGCCAGGGGATATTCACGGAGACGGAGGCGATGAACTCGGCGATCTGACGCAGTTCGTCGTTGCTGTCGTTGAGGCCGGGAATGAGCAGGGTGGTGATCTCGACCCAGATGCCCTTGGCGTGGGCGTGGCGGATCGCTTCGAGTACGGGCTTTAGGCGCGCTCCGCAGATGGAGCGGTAGAAGTCGTCGCTGAACGCCTTGAGGTCGATGTTCATGGCGTCCAGATAGGGGGCGATGGTATCGATCGCCTTGGGGGTTTCGTAGCCGCTGGTGACGAAGATGTTTTTCAATCCCTTGGCGTGGGCCAGCTTGGCGGTGTCGTAGGCGTACTCAAAGAAAACCGCCGGTTCGTTGTAGGTGTAGCTGATCGATTCGCAGCCCCGCTCCAGGGCCAGCGCCACCAGCTGCTCCGGAGCGGCGTCGTGCCCCTTGATAGCACCCGGATGCTCCTTGGGGTATTGGGAGATGTCGGCGTTTTGGCAGAAGCTGCAAGAAAGGTTGCAGCCGACGGTGCCGAAGGAGAGGGTGGATGATCCGGGCAAAAAGTGGTAGAGCGGTTTTTTCTCGACAGGGTCAATATTAAGCGCCGCGGCCAGACCGTAAACGGCCAGCTCCAAAGCCCCGTTTTTAACGCTCCGGATACCGCAGATGCCCGTTTCGCCTTCCCCCAGCACGCAGGCCTGGGCGCAGGCCTCGCACAAGATTTTGCCGGTTCGCTCGTTTGTTTTGCTCAGCCAGGCGGGGGAGGGCATGGGTTACTTCTTGTAGAGGTTGGTTAGCGGCATGCGCCGGTCTTTTCCGAAGGCCTTGTCCGTGATCTTGACCCCGATGGGGGCCTGGCGGCGTTTGTATTCGTTCATGTCGATGAGGCGGGCGACCTTGTTGATCGTCTTTTCGTCGATCCCCATGCGGACGATATCTTCGGTGGAGTAGTCCTCCTCGACGTAGGCCTTGATGATCTTGTCGAGCACCTCGTATTCGGGGAGTTCGTCCTGATCTTTTTGATCGGGGCGCAGCTCGGCGGATGGGGGTTTTAGGATGGAGTTCTCCGGAATCACCTCGCCCTGGGCGTTGCGCCATCGGGCCAGCTCGTAGACGGTGGTTTTAAAGACGTCTTTGAGCAGGGCAAAACCACCCACCATGTCGCCGTAGAGGGTGGAGTAGCCCACGCTCATCTCGCTCTTGTTCCCCGTGGCGATGACCAGCCAGCCGAACTTGTTGGAGATCGCCATGAGCATGGTGCCGCGGATACGTGCCTGCAGGTTTTCCTCGGCGGTGTTGAAGGGCAGGTTGCCAAAGAGCGGGGCGAGGTCTTTGAGGTACTGGTCGTACCCGCCCTTGATGGGAATGGTGTGGTACTCGATCCCCAGGTTTTTCGCCAGATCTTCCGCGTCGGTAAGGCTGGAGGAGCTGGAAAAAGTGGAGGGCATGAGCACGCCGCAGACATTCTCGCGCCCCAGGGCGTCGGCGGCGATGGTGGCGGTCAGCGCGCTGTCGATCCCGCCGCTAAGACCCAGCAGCACCTTG
>QKHD01000247.1 GCA_003250175.1 Helicobacteraceae bacterium | reverse complement strand
CATATCGAAGAGCGCTTCCACGCCCTCGCCGCCACGCCCGAAGGGCTCTATGCCCTCATGGACTATGTCAACTTCAAGGGCGAAGGCACCAAGGAGAGCGAACGCTACCAGGGCCAGGGCTGGGGGCTTTTGCAGGTTTTGCAGGCGATGCCGAGAAAGGGCCGCAACGTCCTGGGCGACTTCGTCAAGGCGGCGGATTATATTCTCACCAGACGGGTGCTGCTCGCCCCAAGAGAGGAGAGCCGCTGGCTTCCCGGATGGCGAAAACGGCTGGAAACCTACCGCTCGGGACACTGAATCCTCCTTTATTTTATATTTAGATTCGTTAGAATAATCCAAAGCCTGCAGAATAGGTTTCGCTTAACGCAAGGAGAGACCGATGGGTCGAAATTTTTCCACCGCCAAGATTCTGATCCTCCTGAGTATTCTGCTCATTATCCCTACCTTGGGCATGTTTGTTCACAACGCCCTGTATGACCTGGATCATGCCCGACACATGGCCCATGCCCACGCCCAGTCGATCCTGAATAAAGACAAATCCCTGCGCATGTGGGCCGCCGCCCACGGCGGGGTCTATGTGCCCGTTGACGAACGCACCCCGCCCAACCCCTACCTTTCCCACATTCCCAACCGCGACATCAAGGTGGGCAACAAGACCCTGACCCTGATGAACCCCGCCTACATGCTGCGCCAGATCATGGAGGAAAACATCGGCCTCTACGGGGCCAGAAGCAAGATCACCAGCCTCAAACCCCTTAATCCAATCAACGCTCCGGATGCCTGGGAAACCAAAGCTTTAAAAGCCATCGAGGCCCAGGGAGGAGATGAATTTTTCGAATTTATCGACGAAGGTAACGGGGAAAAGCTGCGCTATCTCCAACCCTTTTACGTGGAAGAAGATTGTCTGAAGTGCCACGCCCACCAGGGCTATAAGCTGGGCGATCTCCGGGGCGGGATCAGTGTCAGCATCCCCATGGACCACTACTACCACCAGGTTCGTACCATGGTGTGGCTGAAGGTCATCGCCTTTACCACGGCGATGGTGACCATTCTGGTTATCATGTATTTTGTCTACCGGAAAATCGAGTCCAACCGCCTGCATGAGCTTAAACAGCAGCAGCTGATCTTCGAGCAGTCCAAGCAGGCGGCCATGGGCGAAATGATCGGGGCCATCACCCACCAAATGAAGCAGCCTCTTAATATCATGGCCCTCTCCACCCAAGAAGTCGAAGCCGACCTGGATGAGGGCGCTGTGAGCAACGAGGTGCTAGAGCGCCACATCAACACCCTCATGACCGAAATCGTCTACCTCTCCGACACCATCGACGACTTTAGAAACTTCTTCCGTCCTGACAAAGACCGTCAGTATTTCCATCTGCACGAAGCCGTCACCAACGGCCTGAAGATTCTCAGCACCCAAATGAAGGTTCACGATATCCGCATCGAGCTGGACGGTGAAAATCCGGAGATCTACGGCAACCGCAACGAACTGCAGCAGGTCATCATCAACCTCATCAACAATGCCAAAGACGCTCTGCTGCACAACAACGAGTACGACAACCGCAAAATCCATATCACCACCGGCTATGCAGGCAAAGATGCCTTTTTGCGGGTCTGCGACAACGGCGGCGGAATCGCTCCGGAGCACATGGAAAAACTCTTTACCCCCTACTTCACCACCAAGGGCGAACAGGGTACGGGAATCGGACTCTACATGAGCCGGATGATCGTTGAAAAGAGCTTTGAGGGAAGTATGGGCGTCACCAATGAAAACGGCGGTGCCTGCTTTACCCTTACCCTGCCCCGCAATATGCCAAACGAGGAGTAAGATGAATCCACTGGACCGACGGGACTTTTTAAAAGGGGCGGGCAGCCTGGGCATCGGTGCCGCCACCGCTTTGGCTTTTCCCAATATCATCTCTGCCAGAGACCGCAAACCGACCATCAAAGTCGTGGGTACCCACGTCACCCTCCAAGAAGCGATCCGCCGACAGGCGGAGCGTGACCTGGGTATCGGGATCGAGTTTTATCCCGGCGGCAGCGCGGAGGTGATCCACCGCGCCAGCACGAACCCCGGCTCCTTCGATCTTTACGAACAGTGGTCCAACAGTATCAACGTCCTCTGGAATGCCAACGCCATTCAACCCATCGAGATCAACCGCCTCACCTACTGGAACGAGATCAACGACCTGACCAAAAAGGGCCGTATTTCCCCAAATGCCCGAATCGGGGCGGGCAACGTCCCCCACAACCTGCTCTATGTCCAGCCGGACAATACCCTCTCCGGAAAAGCGAGCGGCCAGATCAGCTTTCTACCCTACGTGCACAACGTCGACTCCTACGGCTACAACGCCGCCGTCATCCCCAAGGGCACTCCCTATGAAACGGAGAGCTGGAGCTGGCTGCTGGACGAAACCAACCACGGTAAAGTCGCCATCGTCAACGAACCGACCATCGGGCTCTTTGACCTGATCCTGGCCGTCACGGGCAAGGGACTGATGCAGTTTAAGGATATCGGCAACCCCACCCGCAGCGAGCTGGATGAACTCTTTGCCATTCTGGTCGACTATCGGCGCCGGGGCCATTTCCGCGGGGTGTGGACCTCGGTACCGGAGTCCGCGGAAATGATGATCCGGGGCGAGGTTACGGTGCAGAGCATGTTCTCCCCCGGCGTCTCCATGGTCAACAGTGCGGGCATCCCCTGCATCTACGCCGCACCAAAAGAGGGCTACCGCGCCTGGCACGGGGTCATGTGCCTCTCCAGGGAGTCCCAGGGCGAACGCAAAGAGGCGGCCTACGCCTTTATGAATTGGTGGCTCTCCGGATGGCCTGGTGCCTTTATCGCCCGACAGGGCTACTACATCGCCAATCCGGAGCGTTCCCGCGCATTTATGGAAAAAGACGAGTGGGGCTACTGGTACGAAGGCAAGCCCGCCACCAGACCCCTGCTGGGTCCCGACGGCCGTATAAGTGTCAGAGAGGGCGAGATACGTACCGGCGGCTCCTATATCAAACGGTTTGAAAATATCGCTGTCTGGAATACGGTCATCGACCAGTACGAATACTCCCTTTTGAAATGGAACGACTTTCTCTCCACCGAATCGAGCGAACTATGATCGAACGCCTGCTGGAACGTACCCGTCTCAAGGGACGTATCGCCATCGGTTTTGCCATCGGGGTGCTGCTGACCTTGTTGATTATCTTCATCGCCTACCGCAATGTCAGCCTCACCCAGGAGGCTTTTGAGCAGTTTGTCACCCTCAACCAGAAATCGGCCCAGGAGCTGAAACTGGGCAAGTGGGTGCACATCATGCAAAAACTGGTCAGGGACTACATCCACACCCAAAAGGATGACATTCCTCCGGAGGTCGAGCGCCTCTACCGCCAGATGACGACCCTTTTGGAAAACCGCCGTAGTGACAGTACCCATCCGGAAGAGATCGACCGGATCACGCTCCACCTGGATAAATACTATCAGGCCTTTTTGGAGGCGGTTCCGGATGTGAAAGAGCAGCGTCGGCTCTACCACACGATTATTCCGGAGAAGTCCTCCGAAATCCAGGATCTGATGCGGAACATGCCCGTGGCACTCTCGGAGAGTTTTGGCCGAAGCGAGCTGAACTTCTATTATTTCCTCAACACCCTGGACACCCCCTACCTCGTTGCCGCACGCAAGCACCAGGCCGAACTGGACTATGCCATTGCCCGGCTGCAGAAAAAAAGCACCGATACCAAACTCCGTCACCTGCGTGAGGTGCTAACCGCCCACCATGCCGATCTTAGCCGTCTGCTCCAGCTCAACCGCAACATGCTCTTTTTAACCAATGTCGTTATGGCGGCGGAAGCCTCGGAGGTGCTCTACCTCTCCAAGGAGCTGGGGCACCGCATCGATGCCCAGCGTCAGCAGGCGGAAACCAAGATCGTCGATACCAGCAGCCATCTGACAACCAACCTGCTGGTGGTGGGAACGCTAATTATCCTGCTTGGCTGGCTGCTGATTATCCGGGTCTCCCGCAGCATTACCGAACCCATCGATGCCCTGACCGACGCCTTTAACCGGATCACCTCCGGAGAGGGCGATGTCACCGTTCCCGACTATCACAATAACGACGAGCTGGGCAAACTAAGCCGTGCTGCCGTCGCTTTCAACCAGCTCAACGCCCAGCTGCGCCTGCGCGACCGGGAGCTGCAGAATATTAACGAGAAACTCGAAGCCATGGTCAGCGAAGCGGTTACGCGGGTGAAAAAGCAGGATGAAATCATCTTCCGCCAGATGCGGGAACGCTCCGTCTCCGACCTGCTGGTCAACATCGCCCACCAGTGGCGTCAGCCCCTCAACGTCATCGCCATCGAAGCCCAGAATATCAACGACGTGGTGGAGTTTGATCAGGCCGATCCGGAGGCGATCAGCGCAATCGTCGACACCATCGTGGCCAAGACGGTCAGCCTGTCGGACATTATCACCCAGTTTACCAAGCTCCATCAGCACCCCAACAGCGATAAGGAGAGTTTCTCCTTAGGCACGGTGGCAGATCAAAGTATCGAACTGCTCAGCATGCTCGTCTCCCGCAGCGGCGTGCGGTTTGAGCGCCACGGGATCGAAACCGTCACCCTCTACCACTACCGCCAGTATTTCTTCGATACCTATGTCTCCCTGATCAAAAACGCCCTGGAGGCCTTTATCGAACACGGCACCAAAAAACCTCTGATCCAGCTGGGCTTCCGCCAAGATGCGGAGTGGATCGATCTGATTATCGAAGACAACGCGGGGGGCATCGATCCGGAGATCAGAGAGCTGATCTTCGACCCCTACCAGACTACGGGCTTTAAATCCTCCCAAAAGGGGATGGGTCTGTACTATGTCAAACGCATTGTCGAGGCCAACCTCGGCGGCGTGATTCTCGTCGACCACCTTCACGAAGCCACCCGATTTACCATAAGGATTCCCAATGATCAATGACGACTGCCTCAACAAGATTTCCGTCCTCATGGTGGATGACGATCCCGATATCGTCCAGGCTTTCAGACGCATGCTGGAAAAAATCGTCGGCCGGGTCTATACCGCCGCAAACGGCAAAGAGGCCTTTGATATGGCAAAAATACACAATCCCGATGTGGTCATCACTGACATTGAGATGCCGATTATGAATGGTCTGAAACTGCTCGATGAGATTAAAAACTGGTGTGAAAGCAAGACGGTGATCATCGTCACCGCCTTTGAAGACGAAGCGATAAAAGCAAGACGGGCCGATGCGGTTATCATCAAACCCGTTATCCGTAAAAAACTGGTAGACACCCTCTTGCAGACGGTCTGCCTTCCGGAAAAGTAACCTACCCTTCCAGGGGAGCCGTCAGGGGAGATTTTTCCGACTCCCGCTCCAGGCGCTTGGCCACGTCACCCGGTGATCCGGTGTGGCGCGCCAGCAGCGAATAGGCCACGGGGACGACAAAGAGGGTAAAGAAGGTGGCCGCCAAAACCCCGGTCAGCACCACGATCCCGATAACGATCCGTGTTTCCGAACCCGCCCCATGGGAGAGAATGAGCGGAATCGCCCCTGCCACGGTGGTAAGCCCCGTCATGACGATGGGTCGGAAACGCACCCGTGACGCGTCGATCAGCGCCCGGTCAAAGGCCTCGCCCCGGTCACGCAGCTGGTTGGCAAACTCCACGATCAAAATCCCGTTTTTTGCCGACAGACCGACCAGAATAATGAGCGCGATCTGCGAGTAGATATTCAGCGACGCATCAAACAGATAGAGTCCTACGATCCCCCCGCCCATGGCCAGCGGTACGGTGAGCATGATGATAAAGGGGTGGATATAGCTTTCAAACTGCGCCGCCAGCACCAAAAAGACCACCACAATCCCCAGCAAAAAAACAAACATGATGGAGCTTCCGGAGTCGCGGAAGTCGCGGCTCTGGCCCTTGTAGTCCACCACCGCCGTATCGGGAAGGCTCTCTTTTACCAGCGCATCGAGATAGTTCAGGGCATCGCCCAGGCGGTAGCCTTCCGCCAGGTTGGCCTCCAGGGTGATGGCCCGGATACGGTGGTAGCGGGCCAGGGTCTCGGCGGAGCCGTACTCTTTGATGCGCAC
>QKHD01000258.1 GCA_003250175.1 Helicobacteraceae bacterium | reverse complement strand
CCCTCAACCAGTGTTACCTTATTGAAAAAAATTATGCGACTGCTCAGTCTCAACATGCGCCTGACCACCAGCAAGCTCGCAGACAATCTTGATCAACAATGAGTACTTCTTTTAAGGGATTTTCTGGGATTATTGGACAAAGCGAATCCATGCTGCGCTTATTCGGGCAACACGGCAAAAGCAATAATGGCCGCTCCGATATTCAGATGCTTGTGGGTAACCACCAGCGTGGTTTCAGTGCGGGATTCGATTCGGTATTGGTTGAGGGTGAACATGCGGGCAAGGTGTTCGATTTTTTCATGATTGTTCCGGTCGCTCCGGATCACCTCATCGATGAAGGCTTCGGTGATGGCGCGGTTTTTTCGCCGCAGTTTCCGGTCGAAATAGTAGAAGAGAATCCCGATGGGCAGGGCCAAAAATAAAACGACCTGTGTCATAAAGTCTCCCAATAAAAAATATAACCGTGGGCTAATTTTAACTTTTTTTAGTAGGATTCCACCAAATGTCCACAATTTTAAGGAGAATTTATGCGCGCAGCACTACTTTTTGGCGCCTTGGTCTCTTCGGTTTTTTCCGCCACACTGACCTGCGAAGTCAGTGAAGACGGACAGCGAATCATCGCCACCGTCGAAGCGGATCGTAACTACGACAGCACGGAAACCCGCAGTGTTACCTTTTACTGGAGCACCGAGGGGGCGGACTGGGACAAACGCGAACGCACCGTCGAGCTCCCCGCAACCCATAGCAAAGTATGGGACTGGAGAAGCTACGAGCCACGTCCGGGTAATGTCACCGTGACCGCCATTTTAGACGGAAAAACCATCGAAGACGAGTGCCTGATCAAACGGCACCAGTAATCCTCCTCCGGAGAGTCACCTCTCCGGAGATACCTTAGAGCTGCTTTCCGATCCCCTTGGTCAGGTGCAGCACAAACGCCAGCCCTTTTCGGGTCTCTTCATCTTTCATCAAACGAATCAATCCAAACAACGAAGGCGTCTCACTTTTGGCCGTTTCCCGCTTGGCATAGCGCACCGCATTTTCCGTAATAAACCCGGCAGAGGCCAGATTATCGACGGTGCTAATGATCTTTTCAATCATCGGGGGCGTGGTCATCTCGATATTGTCCGATACCACGGCCAGCAGGTCAACGAGGTTATCCATACGGCCGGTCTGCACCAGCATTGCCATCTTGCTTTCAATCTCTTTCATCTCTTTGCTTTGTGTTTCAGCCATCTTACTCTCCTTATAGCATGCCGCGTGCAGCGGCCCAATAGATTCCCTTGTTAAACCCAAGGCGCATAAAACTTCCCAGCTTGCTGCAGGGTGTGGGGGCCACATCCTCCTCATAGTCGTACCAGAGCGGCATGCCGCAGGTCAGACCCATCTGTGCCACGGCGATGACCTTGCCGTCGTAGGATTCCGTGGGGTACCCCAGGCGCATTTCGGCCGCAATGTTGTCGACGACAATGTCGGTTTGGTTGTGGATGGTTCCGCCCGCTTTGGATACGGAGAGATCCACCGTGTCCCCCAGGGTATAGACGTTGCTCAGCCCCTTGACCTTGAGGGTCTGGCGATC
>QKHD01000352.1 GCA_003250175.1 Helicobacteraceae bacterium | reverse complement strand
CTTCTCTACCTGGCGGATGGTGGCGGTCATGGTTTCCACCGCACCCACGGGGTTGTGGCCTACGGCGCTCTCTTCCGAGAGCATCACCGCGTCGGTGCCGTCGAGTACGGCGTTGGCCACGTCGCTGATCTCCGCACGGGTGGCAGTCTCGTTGTAGGTCATGGAGAGCAGCATCTGTGTCGCGGTAATAACCGGCTTGGAAGCCTCGTTGGCCTTTTGGATCAGGGTCTTTTGGATGCAGGGGACTTTGTAGTAGGGCACTTCGATCCCCAGATCGCCCCGTGCCACCATGAGGCCGTCGCTGGCCTCAAGGATTTCATCAATATTTTCCACCGCGTCAAACTTTTCGATCTTGGCGTAGAGCTGCTGTTTGCCGCCGTGCTCGTCGAGGATTTTGCGGGCATTGAGCATGTCCTGGGCGTTTTGCACAAAGGAGATCGCCATGAAATCGACCCCGTTTTTAATCCCCCAGATCATATCTTCACGGTCTTTAGGGGTGAGCACGTCGATACCCAGCGTGGTATTGGGGAAGTTCACCCCTTTGCGTGAGGAGAGGCGACCGCTGTTTTGCACCTCGGCCACGACGCCGGAGTGGTTGCTTTCGAGCACCTCGGCCCGGATGATGCCGTCGTAAAGATAGATATAGTCACCGATCTTGAGGTTGTCCAGAATGTCGCTCTGGCTGATGCAGAGTTCATAGCTTTTCTCACCCGTTTTTCTGCCCTCGATCTCCTCTTTGACGAAGTGGAGCTTGTCACCGCTTTTGAGCTCAAAATCTTCCGCCAGTTTGCCCACGCGGATTTTTGGTCCGGAGATGTCCTGCAGTACGCCCGTCAGGAAGCCCGTCCGTTTTTCCGCTTCGCGGATATTGGCCAGAACCTGACCATGGTATTCGTGGGTACCATGGCTGAAATTCATGCGAAACACGTTCACGCCGGCTAAAATCAGCCGGGTCAGGGTCTCGACGGAGTCCGAAGCCGGCCCTACGGTTGCAAGAATTTTGGTGTGTTTTTTCATGTTCTGTTTCCTCGGTTTTTTTGGTTTCGGGTCTATTCTAACATAGCTTTTTTGGCAAGGGTATTACCGATGGTAAACTTTTGTAAAAAAGGAGCGGAAAAAGCCCTGTTTTCCTTGGGTGAAGGGATCTTTTTGGTTAGGATGACACTTTTAAATTCATATTGCAACCCATACAAGGAGCACGTTTGCCTTACGATATTTCGACCATGGAAGTGGGAGACCGCCCAGAGTTTTCCGCACCGGACCCCCGTATTCTCGAAACCCTCGGTGAAGAGAAATTCCGCGCCTTCATGAGCCGTTTTTATGACATTATCAGTGAGGACGACGATGTCGCCCACTTCTTCCCCCAGGAAGGTCCGGAGCTTGAAGCCGCCAAGCAGAACAGCAGCGACTTTTTCGTTCAGCTCATGGGTGGGCGCAAGTGGCATGACGAACGCCGCGGCGGCAAGAACATGGAGTATGTCCACCGACGCTTCAGCATCACCCCGAAATCCCGGGAAGGGTGGCTACACTGCATGCAGCAGGCGCTGGCCGAGCTGGATCTGGAACAGGAGCTCAAAGACTCTTTCTGGAACTACGTCGAAGCCTTCTCCAAACACATCGTCAACGTCAGCATCAAAAAAA
Source organism: Helicobacteraceae bacterium (assembly GCA_003250175.1). GTDB lineage: Bacteria > Campylobacterota > Campylobacteria > Campylobacterales > SZUA-545 > SZUA-545. Next base: position 4,509 of record QKHD01000352.1, on the reverse strand, counting down.
CCGGAACCTATGAGGAGATGGTCAAGGTCTGAAGCTTAAAAAAACTTGATTCCGGACGATATTTCTGCCACAATACAGGGTAGTTACTTTGAAGGGAAATCATGGAGCTGACAGAGATCAACAGCCGCCAGAACAACGAAAACTTTCTGGCGGAACCCACCGTTTTATTCCAAGAGGGTGACCATGCCGTCTACTGGCTGGGCGTCGTCGAGGAGACGGCCTTTCGCTGCAATGTCTATCTGATCCGTTCCGCGGACGAGGCGATTATCGTCGATCCGGGCAACCGGAACTTCTTTGAGGCGGTCAAAGACCGCGTCGCCCAGATCATGAACCCCATGGATGTCACGGGCATGATTCTCTGCCACCAAGACCCCGACGTGGGTGCCTCCATGGTCGACTGGCTCGCCTTTAATCCGAAAATCCGCGTCTTCACTTCTCCTAGAACCAACGTCTTGCTGCCGTACTACGGCACCGGTGCCTACGATTACTACGACGTCGTCGAATACGCCGAATACCCCTTTTCCAACGGCCGCACCCTGCAGTTTGTGGAGGCGCCGTTTCTACACTTTCCGGGGGCCTTTGCCACCTTTGACCCCGCCTCCGGATTTCTCTTCTCCGGAGATGTCTGGGCGGCGCTCGATATCGACTGGAACCTCGTGGTGGAAGACTTTGGCGAACACCGCATGGCGCTCGATCTTTTCCATAAGGACTACATGGCCTCCAACATTGCGGCCAGAGGCTTTGTCAACCGTATCAAAGACCTCCCCATAAAAGCCATCCTGCCCCAGCACGGCTCGATCATTACCGGCAAGGATGTACCCGCCGCCCTCGACTACCTGAACCGTCTGCGTTGCGGTTTGGATATTATCTATCCGGAATTGGGACATGAGTGATCTCGAAAAGCAGATAGCCCGGCTGGAGGCCAAAAATAAGGTCCTTCAGGATGCCCTCAAGCAAAACTACCATATCCAGCAGGACATGGAAGAGGCCAACCGACGCCTCAAAGAGCTGCAGCGTCAGGTGGGCGAAAAAAACGCCGATATCCGTCGCGAGCGCGAATACCTCCGGACCATTTTGGAGAGCACGGCCAGCGCTATCATCGCCTTTGATGACACGCTAAAGATTCATGCCTATAACCGCAGCGCGGAGCACCTTTTCCGCTACACAGAAGCGGAAATACTGGATGAAATCGATGTGGAGTTTTTATTTGATTTTTGCCATTTTGATAAAAACCGTCGTACCATCCGAAACCTGATTGACACAGGCGAAACCACCTTTCATGACGAAAACAACGAGTTTGAGTTTCGCCGCAAGGATGGCTCGAGCTTTATCGCCCGGGTCACCTTCGGTATCAGCCGCGAAACGCCCCGAACCTACGTGGCCAGCCTGGAGGACATCACCCGGGATATCGAGCAGAAATACATGCTAATGCAGCAATCCCGTCTGGCGGCCATGGGGGAGATGATCGGCAATATTGCCCACCAGTGGCGCCAGCCTCTGAATATCCTGGCCCTGCAGATTCAGGATCTGCGGGACGCCTTTGAGTTTGGCGAGCTTAATCATGATTATCTGGACGAGAGCGTGGCCACGTCCATGAAGGTCATCGAGCAGATGTCCGATACGATTGATGATTTTAAAAACTTCTTCAAGCCCAACAAGAGCAAAACGCTCTTCTCTCTGGATAATGTCATGGAGGACACCCTCTCGCTGGTCGATGCCAGCCTCAAAAGCGGCAACATTACCCTGACCTACCACAGCGACCACGATGCCAAGATTTTCGGCTTTAAGAGTGAATTTTCCCAGGTGATGATCAATATCATCAAAAATGCCAAGGACGTCATGGAAGAGCGCCTGCTGGCCCAGGGGCGTATAGAGGTACGAAGCTTCCTGCAAGAGGGCGACGTGATAATCGAGATTGAAGATAACGCAGGCGGAATCGCTCCGGAGGTGATCGGCAAGGTGTTTGACCCGTACTTCACCACCAAGGGCGATAAAAACGGGACGGGAATCGGGCTCTACATGTCCAAGATGATTATCGAGCAGAACATGAAGGGCTCCCTGACTGTGCAAAACCGCAACGAGGGAGCCTGTTTTACGATCGTCGTGGGGCGGGACAACGTCTCGACGGGCGAAGAAGTGTAAGCCAGCCCTTAGTGCATCAGGGCGTTATGCCACTGCACGAGGCTAAGCCGGTAGCCGCCCGTTACGGGGCAAACCTCATGGCTAAAGACCGGGTTGGAGAGAAACACCACCATGTCGCCTGCCTTGGGCCGAAGGGTGACGATCGCACCGCTCGCGTCACTCAGGTAGTTAAAGAGCAACTCCCCGCCGCTAAAAGAGTGGGGTGAAGCGGGCGCATCGTCATGGGCCGTGGCAAAAAGCACCGTAGTCACCTTGCGCTGGGGTGCAATCAGATTAAAGCCCACCGTGTTGCCCTCCTGATCAATGATCTCGTTGGAGTCGTCGGCATGTTTTTTGTAGAAAAACCCTGTTTCGTATTCGAGCACCTGCACATCGGTGGCGGTGGTGAGTGCGGCGTGAAAGTAGTTTTCGATGATGCTCTGATGACGGACAAAGGCCTCGCGGTAAGCCTCGGCATCGTCATCATCCAAGGTGTAGATGTGGGTTTTGCGGATTGCCTCATCCACGGTGGGATCGACCACGCCGTCTAAAATCGTGGTTTTGAGCATGGCACGCTTGGCATCGGAGGCGGCAAAGGTCTTTTTGGCGATGCTTTGGCAGCGTTCGGCGTCCAGGAAATCGGGAATAACCAGATAGGGTGTTTCCAGATAGGGGTTGGGGAAACGGCGGCTCTCCATGTAGCAGGATTCGACAAAATCGTCACAATAAATCCGTTGGCTGATCTGCTTCAAGGAGCTCTCCCGAGTGAAATGGCGCATTATACTGCATTGCAGCCAAGATCCACCCTTCTTTAGACGCTCCAGATACGGAAACTCCGCCCCTTGATGCCTTTAACGCGAAGCCCCTCCAGGGCATCATCGGCCGCTTCCTGGCGGACGGCCACGTAGGTCACCCGGTCAAGCACGTCGATTTTACCGACGCTGTTGCCGGGAAGCCCCACGTCTTTGGTGAGGGCACCCAGAATATCTCCGGGGCGCAGCTTGTGGCGCTTGCCCCCTTCGATAAAGAGTGTTATGAGGGCAGGTGGGCGCTTGGCCGCATCGGGTTTGGGCAGAGTGGCCGGATTCATGGGCGCAGGAAGCCGGCCGTCGTGGGCTTCGAGATTGCGCAGGGCGTCCGTATCCTCCGGGGTGGCCAGGGTGATGGCGATGCCGGACTCACCCGCGCGGCCCGTACGTCCGATGCGGTGACGGTAGACCTCCGGACGCTCCGGAACGTCGTAGTTGATTACCAGCGGCAAGCCTTGAATATCAAGCCCCCGTGCGGCCAGGTCGGTGGCCACCAAAATCGGAAAACTGCCGTTTTTAAAGCAGATCAGCGTCTCCGTGCGCTCTTTTTGGTCCAGATCGCCGTGGATATCCAGGGCGTGAAACCCGGCGTCGTTAAGATGGCGGCTCAGTTCACTGCAGGTGGTTTTGCGGTTGCAGAAGATCAGGGTGTTGTCCCTGGGCAGGCTTTCGAGTACCTTTTCCAGCATCTGCACCTTTTTGTTTGCATCGGTTTGAATAAGGGACTCCTCGATATCCGGAGCGTGGGTGACGGTATCGACGGTGACGCGCTCCGGATTCTCCAGGATGCGCTCGGCAATTTCTAGAATATCCTCCCGAAACGTAGCGGAAAAGAGCAGGCTCTGGCGCGGTTCTGGAAGGTGGGAAATGATCTTTTCCACATCATCCCAAAACCCCATGTCCAGCATCCGGTCCGCTTCGTCCAAAACGAGTTGCGAGGATGACGTCAGATCAAGGCCGTCTTCATCCAAAAAGGCCTTGATCCGCCCGGGGGTGCCGACGATGATGTGCGCCCCGTGCACCAGCGACGCACGCTGCGGCCGCATGGGAATACCGCCGCAAAGGGTGAGGATCTTGAGGTTGGCCACGGTACGGCCCAGTCGGCGCAGCTCCCCGGCCACCTGCTCGGCCAGCTCACGGGTAGGGCACAAAACCAGGGCCTGCACGGCGCGTTTGCGTACGTTGACCCCCTGGATCAGCCCGATACCAAAGGCCGCCGTTTTGCCGCTGCCGGTGGCTGCCTGGGCAATGACGTCGCTGCCCTTTAAAATTAGGGGCAGGGCGGCGGATTGGATCGGGGTCATGGCGGCGTAGCCCATGTCACTGAGGTTTTTAAGCATATCGGCGGGGAGGTTGAGGCGTGCAAAGGGTTGGGGCATCGGGGTCGCTTTTTTTATCGGAAGTATAGCGTATAAACTAATCTTGGCTATAATACGCGGCAAAAAGAAGAGCATGCAGGGGAAAGAATGAGACGAGCCGTCGCCTTTACCGGACCTTCCAACAGCGGGAAGACCACCATCATCCAGAAAGTCGCCTCCATTCTGCTGAACGACTACCGTGTCGCCATTATTAAAAACGA
>QKHD01000152.1 GCA_003250175.1 Helicobacteraceae bacterium | reverse complement strand
GGCCAGGTCGAAGTCCTTGGTGATGTTGGCTACGCGCTTGAAAATCGCCAGCAGATCGCCGAAGTCACTGCGCTTGGTAAAGGCGTCGACCACGTCGATACGGCTGAAGATGTCGGTGATGTTTTTGTCTCCGCAGGAGAGTACCGCGTTGATGATGGAGGGGTTGACCTCTTTTTTAATCTGGGCAATGCGGTCGTAGACAAAGCGGATCAGACCCTCCTGATCGTAGTCGTTGTACTGTTTGGACGCCTTGGTGATGATCTTGGCGATGTCCAGCGGGTACTGTTTGTCGACGATGATCCGGATCAGGCCGATGGCCGCGCGGCGCAGGGCGAAGGGGTCTTTGGACCCGGTGGGGATCTTGCCGGTGCTAAAGAGACCGATCAGGTTGTCCAGCTTGGTGGCCAAGGAGAGGATTGCACCGCTGTGGGTGGAAGGCAGCTCGCCGTTTTCACCCAGGGGCATGTACTGCTCCTTCAGGGCCAGGGCGACCTCTTCGTCCTCTTTTTGCGCCAGGGCGTAGTAGTAGCCCATCACACCCTGCAGCTCCGTAAACTCGTAGACCATCTCGGTAAGCAGGTCGTTTTTACTAAGCTGCACGGCGTTGTAAACCTTGCCGTAGGTTTCGTCGTCCAGGTCGAGGTGGCGCTGGATTTCGGAGGCGATGGCGTGTTCGCGGTAGGTTTTGTCGTGCAGACTGCCCAGACCTTCGGCGAAGATGACCCGCTCCAGCCCTTCGGAGGAGAGGCCCTTGGCCAGGTCGTTGTGGTAGAAGAAGAGGGCGTCTTCCAGTCGGGCGCGCAGAACCTTTTCGTTTCCGGCCACGATGAGGCTGCCGTCGTCGGTGAGGCTGTTGGCCACGACGATAAAGGCGTTGGTCAGTTTGCCGTTTTTAAAGACGGGGAAGTAGCGCTGGTGGGATTTCATGGAGGTGATGATGACCTCGTCCGGAAGCTCCAGGAACTTCGCGTCAAAACTGCCCATGAAAGCGGTGGGGAATTCGGTAATCGCCACGACTTCCGCCAGCAGCTCCGGATCTTTCTCGATCAGGATGCCCTCCTCTTTTTCAATCACGGTGAAGTCGTCCATGATCTTCGCTTCCCGCTTGGCCGCATCGGCGATAACGCCGCGCTTTTGCAGAAAATCAAGGTAGTGCTCCGGATTCTCCACTTTTTGCGGCTCGTAGGCGTGGGAGCGGTGGGCAAAGGTGTGGTCGGCGGAGGTGACGCCATAGAGGCTAACGGGCACCACGTCGTTGCCAAAGAGCACGGTTAGCCAGCGGATGGGGCGGATAAAGCTCTCTTCCAGGCTTCCCCAGCGCATGGCGCGGCCGAAACTGAGGCTTTTTAGGAAGCTCTCCAGCATGGGTTGGATCAGGGCTTCGGAGGGCTGGCCCTTGCTCATTTTTTTGCAGTAGAGCACCTCTTTGCCGCTCTTGTCGGCACGGCCCACTTCGCTGATGTCCACACCGGCTTTTTTGGCAAAACCAAGGGCCGCCGGGGTCGGCTTGCCGTCTTTAAAGGCGATCTCCACCGGGGCACCGAAAAGCTCCTCTTCGCAGTCGGGCTGATGAAGGGGGAAGTTGGGGTGCCAGAAGATCAGGCGTCTGGGGGTGTAGTGGAAGGTAACGTCGCATCCCAGGCTGTTTTCCCGGCAGAGTGCTTCCCATTTGCTTTTGATCTGGGGCAGCTCTTTAATGAGGGGAATGGCGGGGAGTTCCTCGACTCCGATTTCGATAAGCAGGGGTTTGTGCATGACATCCTCGTTCGTAAAGCGTGTGCTTTGGAATGATTATTTTTCGCAATCATAGCCTTTTTATTTTTAAGACCGTGCAAGCCGCTTCGTTTCTTGAAAGGATTTATGCTACCATAAGCGCAAAATATTTTGGGATGGATTGGTTGCCTAAATGACCGAAGCGGAAGTAGAGCAGCGGGTTAGCTCGTTTTTGGACGGATTTTTTGCCGACGAGACCGCTGTAGCCGAACACGAACTTGGATTTATGGACGAGAACGGGCTGCAAAAACCGGAAATCGACTACCTGAAGATGCGTCAGTTTATCTTTACCGCCTTTAACAACCTCAAAGAGATGGATCTGACCATCGCGGACGGCCTGGTGGGAAAGATGCACAAGGACATCACCAACCTGGTGGAGTTTTATAAAGAGTTCAAAAAGAAGATCAAGATCGCCAATCTGGTCTACCAGCGCGATTTTCTCCCCAGCGTGCGGGAGTATCAGGAACTCAACGACGACAAGGTGCTCACCGAGGGCAAGATCAACCAGTACAAGCACATCGCCAGCGCCACCCAGCACGAACTGGACGAGATCGCCATCAGCAAAGAGAAGGTGGACGAAGCCAAGGTGAAGATGCTGCGCCGCCGTAATGTCGACTCGCTCTTTAACCTGGATAAATCCAAGGAGCACCACAAAGAGGTGATGATCGAACTGACCGCCCTCGAAGAGTCCATGAAGGGGCTTTTTTTCGAGATGTTCGAATCCTACTGCAACGAGTACACCACCGCCTTTGAAGAGATCATCAACACCAAGATGTTCTACTTTGAAAAGCTGCTCTGGCACATCGCCGAGCGCTCCTCCGGCGTGCGGAAGTTTTTTGACGATGCGGGGATCAAGGGGAGCTACTCCACCAAGACCTACCTCAACTACTACCTGCGCAACATCAATATTGAAAAATCCAAAACCAACGAGTGGCACCGCTACCTGCACTCGCTTCTGAAGGTGCTTGACTGATGTTTTCCTTTACCACCTACACCAAATCGGAAGTCAAACAGATGCTCGATGCGGCGAGCCGCACGACACGCGATATCAAGCCCACCCAGACCAGCCTGGCTCAGAAAAAGCTGATCGAGGTGAGCAAGCACATCTACCTTTTTAGCGGGATCAACAACGAAGACGTGATCGCCATCACCAACGACGTGCAGTTTATGGAGTACGCCAAGGACGAGGTGATCTTTAAAGAGGGTGACCAGTCGGATGACATCTATTTCCTCCTGCGGGGCTTTCTCTCCGTGGAGGTGGGCCGGGAGCAAAAACAGGTCGCCCGCATCAGCCCCATGGAGCTTTTCGGCGAGATGGCCTTTATCTCCAAAAAACCCCGAAACGCCACCATCCGCGCCCTGGAAGACAAGTCGACGGTGATCAAGTTTGTCGTTGACGACGACGCCTATGAATCCGCCACCAGCTTCGCCTTTATGAAGCTCTATAAAAACATCGCCACCATCGTGGTCAAAAAGCTCGAAGCCTCCAACGAGATCATCGCGGGCATGCGCGCCGAAGCGGAGTAGGGTGGAGGTCTATCAGGAGACGGTGGTGCTACGCGCTAAAGGGCGCGGGTTTCACCTCGTAACCGATGAGATCGAAGGGGCGCTCAAGCACCTTCGCCATCTCCGGATCGGTACGGCTCACCTCTTTTTACAGCACACCAGCGCCTCGCTCAGCCTGAACGAAAATGCCGACCCCACGGTCCGGAGCGATATGGAGAATTTCTTTACCGATCTGGCCGATGGCAAACCCTATTACCGTCACACCTACGAAGGTCCGGACGATATGCCCGCCCACATTAAAAGCTCGCTTCTTGGCGCATCGTTACACGTGCCCATCACCAACGGCCGTTTCAATCTGGGAACCTGGCAGGGGATCTATCTGTGCGAGCACCGTGACCATGCCGGTTCACGGCGTGTTGTCGTTACGCTGACGGGGGCGTAAGCAGGGCGTAAAAGGCGAGGGCGAAGGTCTCCTTGGAGAGTCGGGCCGCGTGCTTGAGGGCCTTTTTTCTCAGGTCCTGTTCTTCCAGCCCCAAAATGGTGAGGATGATGCTCACACTTTTACGCTCCGTCGGAAAGGTGGCCTCGATGCGTTCGATCTGGTGGGCAAGGCTCTCGAGTTGGCGCAGGGATTTGGCCAGCTTTCCCAGATGGCTACGGACGGTGTCGTAGGCCTCCGGATTAAGACAGTGGGCAAAGGCTTTGAGGGTGTAACGCAGACGGTGGACGTCGGCGCCGAACTCCTCCCAGGAGGTTTGGGACGAGCCGGGGCTCAGGTGAACCGCCCGGGTGCGGATCACCTCCAGGCGGCGGGCGATTTTGGCCTCGACCACCTCTTCGACGCTGCCCAGGCTGCACCGGTTGTAGAATTTTTCCTCGTCACAGAGGTCGTTGATGACGCTGAGAATGTTGCGGTATTCACTGCTTTGGATAAACCGGCGGACGGTGCTGATCCCTTCGAGGCGGGAGGTTTCCAGATTGCGGGCGGTCTGGCGCAGGGTTTCGTGCTCGTCGGGGCGGACCATGCTGCGGTATTCGTCCAGATGCAAGAGGATCCGTTCGTTGTCCCAGAGGTCATGGGTCGGTTCGAGCAGGGCGGCCAGTTCGGTTTTCAGCAGGCCCAGAATGTCCCGGTCCATGCACTCACCAAACTCTCCCACCAGGGCGGTCAGTTTGGCCACCGTGGTGCGGTAGGCTTTGAGGGTGAGCGGGTCGGAGTTGGTCCGGAAGGTGTCCAGATGGAGCTTGGCCTCGTGGAGCAGACCCAGGTAGAGGCTGCGCAAGGCGTGGCGCGCGACGGACTGGTTCCGGTAGTCGGGCAGGGTGTTCAACTGGCTTTTCCCAAGGCTGATTTATAATGGCGTCAGTATAACAAAGAAGGGATAAGCGCACGGTATGAGAATCATTTGGAGTTTCGTATTGGCACTGGGGCTCGTTTGGCTGCCGCTCTCCGGAGGGGAAGCACCAGGCTATCAGGAAATCAATGCCACGGCACCCAAGGGGAAAACGCGTGCCGCAGAGCCGGAGCTGCAGGTCGGCGGCCAGCTGAAGTTTGATATTCCGCAAAAAGGGACGAGCAGCGGCGGTGATGCGGCGGCGGCTCTTTTTATCATTATCGGGGCGGTGGCCGTGGTGGCCCTGGCTGTCTATGCGGGGAAATACCTCTACGACGTCTCCACCAATGACAAAGAGTATGAATACTGGGGCGATATGAGTGCCAATTTCAGCTTTTACAACGATGCCAAGACCGGTATCGGCGGAGATATGAACGGCGTGAAACTGGCCGGTGGATTTAAGGATGGTGGCGCACGGGTCGGCCTGGCCGCAGAAGTGGGAAGCTACAGCTTTGATATTGAAGGCAAGAACGAGGATATCTATCTGAACTATACGGGATCATACGCCATGGTCGGCCCCCACATCCGTTTTAGCAGCCGACCGACCAAGGACTATGTCTATGTTGAACTCCTTGGAGGAAAAAGCAGCCTGGAGGAGTTGAAGACCATCGCCGTGGCCCGAATGGGGTACAACGCCTACCTGGACGATTTGATGTTCGGGGTTAATATCGGGGCCATTTACGCCGGATTGGATGAGGATGAGGGGATCGCCAAAAATATCGACAACTTCAACACCTCCATGGGGCTTGAAATAGGCTATCGCTTTTAAAAAGGAGTGCATATGATTGAGATACACGAGGTAAACGGAGGGCTCTGCTACGCCTCCAACGACATGGGCGAGCTGGACGATCTGGCCGCCTATCTGGAAGAGATTTTTCCCGATGCACTCCTTGGGAAAATCTACCGGGATAAGGCACTGGGCATCAATCTGCTGCCCGTGGATATGGGTGAAGACGCCAATAAAAAAGATTTTGCCGACATGTTGGCACTCTATACAAGGATGAAACGATGATCACAAGCGTCGATGCGCTGGATACCCTCTTAAAAGAGAACCCCGCGGTACTGCTCTATTTTAGCTCGCCCGCCTGCAATGTCTGCCATGCGCTAAAGCCCAAGGTGTTTGCCGCGGCGGCGGAGCGTTATGAAAAGATGGTGTGTGAAGAGGTCGATATCAGTATCGCTCCGGAGGTAGGGGCCAGACTCAACGTACTGGCGGCCCCGACGGCGATCATTTTTCTCGATGGAAAAGAGTTTGTCCGCAAGACCCGCGCCTTTTCCGTGGACGGACTGCTGGATGAGATCGAGCGGCCCTATACGATCTTTCTGGGTTAATCCCTGACATAACTCCAGCCGGTCAGCCCCTCTTTGCTCTCCTTAAACCCGGGAGCCGCTCCGGAGAACTCCACCACATACATAATGGCGGCATCCGCCTCGATGGGCTCATAGAGGGCGACGGGCATGGGGGTCTCCCGCCCGGTCAGGGAGAAGGCGACATCCAAAAGACCGTGGGTG
>QKHD01000026.1 GCA_003250175.1 Helicobacteraceae bacterium | reverse complement strand
CTTGTCAAAGGAGGCTTTAAAAACGTAATCAAACCCAAGGTCGGAAGTAATCCGCTTCATGGTCTCGGCAATTAAAAAGAGGTTGTCACGGCTTTCGATAACACAAGGTCCGGCCATCAGAAAGGGTCGTTTTTCCTTGGTGTTCTGGTTAAAAATCACGGAGTGTCCTTATAGTTTTTTTATCATATTCCATCCGCTGCGATAAATCGTCAGGGTACCCTTTTTTTCGGGAATCACCAGTTTGCGCAGATCATGGAGAGACTCAACATCTTCCGCATTATAGCGAATAATTACGTCTCCGGATTTGAGTCCCGATTTTTCCGCCTTGGAGCCGGGTAGAACGACACCGACATAGATACCATGTACCACATCGGGAATCTTGGTGACCATCCGGATTTCATCGGAGAGGTTTTCGATGATCATGCCTTCATACTCATAGGCGTTGGGGTTGAGGATATTGCGATCCACCGAGGCGAAGGGAACCGATGCCTCCTTGTGCAGGCCGCGACGGATAAAACCGATGGTGGTGTTGCCCTCTTGTGACCTTGTATCAATTGCCTTGGCCAGATCCGCCACGCTGCGGACCGCCACACCCCCGACTTCGACCACCAGGTCACCCCGCTGCAATCCGGCGCGCTCCGCCGTGCCGTTGGTATCCGTATGGGTAATGAGTGCCCCCGTTTGCTGCCCGTAATAGCCGTAAAGACCGGCGGAGAGTCTGCTGACCGTCATCCCCAGATAGGCTCGGATCACTTTGTCGTCATGCAGTCGCCCTTCATTTTTTTGCATAAACTCTTTTGAAAAGGGTTGGATTGTTTTGCCCTCCACGACCATACCGATCATGGCTCCGGAGGTGTCGCACACCAGACTGCCCGGGTAGCCCGCTTTTGCGTCGTTCAACTCCCAGGTCGAGCCGTTGTTTTGGCTGAGGAAGGTTTGCTTTAACACCGGATCCCCGTTGACCAGGGCAATCACCAGAACCTCCTGCCCGACCCGAAGCGGTGCCGTATAGGCAGACGGCATACGGTAGTCCAGGGCAAAGCGGTTTTTGATGCGGTAGAGCATGAGCCCTGCATCACCCACCGCTCCAATGGCCCGAAGCCACAGGGGCTGACTGCTCTGGGAAGAGAAGATCAGAAAATCCTCCTCCGGATTTTCCACTTCGCCGCCCAGGGCGTAGCCATCCGGAGAGATGACGAAGATATTTCTGGGTAAGGGGCGGCTGCTCTCTTTAAGCGTAACAGGCTGATAAAGCAGTGTGCTAAAGCTCTGGACCAGAGCCGCTTTGTCCGCAGCGTAGCCAAGGGAGAAAAGGGAGAATAGGAGAAGTCCGGCAAAGCGCATGGTGGCCTGCCGGGTTAGGCGTGGAAGTATTTGGATTTTGCTTCTTGCAAGGCGGCGATCACATCGTCGACGTTTTCATAGGGAACATGGGCTTTCCAGTCCGGTTTTCCGGAGTTGCCGCTCAGGGAGACACCGATACTCAGAACCGACTCGCTTCCGTCACCGTAGGGGTGGGTCACATGGGAAATGGAGATCACGCCGCCCTCTTTGGTGGCCAGGGGGACCTCTTTAATCAGGGTTGAAACACCACTGCTCATACGAACTCCTTATGAATGGTTTTTTTCATCATAGCTGTTAGCCGCTTACTCGGTGATAAAGCGCTTGGCCTCGATCTTTTGACCCAGGTAGCGATTCTCTTCGAGCAGAATCTTATACTCTTTTTGCAGCGACTGAATGGTGATGCTTTCGTAGTAGATATTGGATGCGATATAGATTTTTGGAAATACCAGCGCCAAAACGATCACCATGGATAACAGGGTGACAATCAGAATATGGGCGTCCAGCTCCCCACTGCTGTCATACGCCGAGGCAACCTCGTCCAGCAATTCGTTTCTGTCATTCATCGTTGTCCGCTTTGAATTGAAATGCCCGCAGCTTGGCACTGCGCGAACGTGGATTTATCTTAAGCTCTTTTTTGGACGCTGTCAAGGGTTTTTTATTAATGAGGCGGCCTAAGTGGTTGTCGTTGCCGCATTCGCAGCGGAAGGCCTCCGGAGGGCAGATGCAGCGTTTCGTCCACTCTTTAAAGTGGTTTTTGACGATCCGGTCTTCTAAAGAGTGGAAGGTGATGATCCCCACGATCATGCCGGGGTTGTTGTGGGTTTTAAGGTAGTCCAAAAAGCGTTCCAGCTCGCCCAGCTCGTCATTGACTTCAATCCGGATCGCCTGGAAAATACGGGTGGCGGGGTGAATCCCCGGGCTTTTGTGGTTGCGTTCGATCAGAGACGCCAGTTCGGCGGCCGTTGTGATGGGTTGACGCTTGCGTTCGTCCACGATGACACGGGCCAGTTTTTTAAAGGCCTTCTCTTCGCCGTATTCCAGGAAGATACGTTCCAACTCCTGAATGGAATAGCTATTGACCACATCGTAAGCACTAAAATCGCGGCTTTGATCCATCCGCATATCCAGGGTCTCGCTAAAAAAGCTAAAGCCCCGCTCCCGTTTATCCAACTGCAGACTGGAAACCCCGATATCGGCCAGTACGCCACTAAGCCCCTCCGCGGGCACTTCGGCAATCATCTCCGAATAGCGCCCCTTCAGGGTAGAAAAACGTGAGCCGAAACGCTCCAGCCGTTTGGTGGAAAAGGCGATGGCTTCGCTGTCTTGATCGATCCCCGTCAGGCTGATCTGGGAGAAGTGCTCCAAAATCGCCTCGGAGTGGCCGCCGTAGCCCAGGGTGCAGTCCACAAACCGTCCGGGGGCCAGTGTTTCGAAAACCTCTAAAACCTCGTCCAGCAAAACCGGAATATGGGGTGATTCGATCATGCGTAGATCATCCATCGGATCACATAATCCACATATTGAAAAAAGAAGCCGTTAAGCGGGCTGATAAGGAAGATCACCAAGATCACCATCCCAAACCGCTCGATCTTGAAAAAGAACCGTGCCGGGGCATCGCTCCCAAAAATCATGCCCAGGTAGCTGATCGCCTTGGAGCCGTCCAGAGGTGGGATGGGCAGCAGGTTGAACATGGCCAGCACCACGTTATAGACCACCAGATAGAGCAGCATGAAGTTGATCCACTCTCCGGGGAAGACCCCTAGCAGCATCGAAGCGATAAAGGCGGCGGCAATGTTGTAGTAGATGCCCGCCATGCTGACGTTAAACATCCCGAACAGTCCGCCTTTTTGCAGCACGCGGTAGGAGTTGATAGGAACGGGCTTGGCCCAGCCGAAGAGAAACGGCGCACTGGTGAGAAAGAGAATGGCGGGAAGCAGAATCGTCCCGATGGGGTCGACGTGGACGACGGGGTTGATGCTCAGTCGCCCCTCATCCTTGGCCGTCGTATCGCCATAGCGGTAGGCGGCAAAGCCGTGCATGATCTCGTGCCCGATGATAGCGATCATCAGGGCAACGATCATCGCCGAGATACGGCCGAGATCCAGATCGAAACTCAACGGACCAGCTCTTCCAGTCCGGAAGGCGTTTTAAACATACGCTCCCAGCGGATCTTGTACATGTTCTCTTCCCACACCTCTTTACACTTGGGTGAGGTGATCATCAGTTCGCCGCATACCTTCTTCAGATCAACGTGGTCGTAGGATGCGGTGGCAGAACCGTTGAGCACCTCTTCATAGCTGCGGTTTTCCCAGCTAAGATACGTGATCCACGGGGTTCCGACGATGAATTTATAGGGTACGCTGCCCCAGCTTCGGCTGTCGTTGGAGTGCTCACGGTTATCCCCCATCATAAAGAAGTTACCTTCCGGAATCAACTCCGGACCATAATCGAAATACTCCGCGGGGAAGATGGTGTAGGTCTGTTGGACGTTTTCATCGTGGGTTACTCCGGCATGGGCGTGCAGATAGGGGTTTTTCACCCACAGGGCACCGTCCACTTCCACGATGATCTCCGGAGGATAGGTCTTGCGGACGTAATCGTCCCCTTCCACCGGTTTCAGATAGAGATCTTTGTTGCGCAGCATGATCATGTCACCGCCCAGGGCGACACAGCGCTTGACATAGTGTACGCCGGGGTTATGCGGGTAGCGAAAGACGACGATATCCCCGCGCTCCGGTCTGGAGCCTTCGAGCAGGTGGCCGTTACCGAAGAAATCGGGCAGCACCTGAATCTCCGGAAGCCCCAGAATACCGGGGATATGGGGGAGCGGAATACCGTAGCTGAACTTTTTCACCAGAAGGTAATCCCCGATCAGATAGGTGCGTTTCATGGAACCGCTTGGAATAACAAAGGCCTGAGCCAGAAAGAAAATGGCCAGAAGAACAATAATAACGGTGCCTGTCCAGCTGTTGGAAAAGGCGTGGACTTTTTTGAGTTTGTCTAGCATCGACGAGCCTTTGCGGCGGTTACGGTATTTTTCAGGAGCATGGCAATGGTCATGGGCCCTACGCCGCCGGGAACGGGAGTAATATAGGAGGTCTTGGGCGCGACGGTATCAAAGCTCACGTCACCCACCAGGCGGTCACCCACCTTGTTGATACCGATATCGATCACAATGGCACCCTCTTTGATCATGTCGGCGGTGATTAGATCGGGCCTGCCGACACCCACGATCACCAGGTCGGCGTTGAGGGTATGGGCCTTGAGGTCTTTGGTGTAGATGTGGCAGATATCGACCGTGGCACCCGCGTTGAGTAGCAGGGAGGCCATGGGTTTGCCCACGATGTTGCTGGCACCGACGACCACGGCATTAAGCCCCTTGACGTCGATCTTGTATTCGGCCAGCAGCTCCATCACACCCAGGGGCGTGCAGGGAACGAAGGAGTCCATCCCCATGACCAGTCGGCCCATGTTGTAGGGGTGAAAGCCATCAACGTCTTTCTCTTTTTTGATCGCTTCGAGCAGGCTGTCTTTGTCAATTTGGGGAGGCAGGGGAAGCTGAACCAGAATACCGTCGAGATAGGGGTTTTCGTTCATCATGGTGATGGTGTTTAAAATCTCGTCTTGGCTGATTGTCACGGGCATCTTGTGCACGATGGAGTAGAGCCCTACCCGCTCGCAGGCGCTCTCTTTCATTTTGACATAGGCACGGCTCGCGGGGTCATCCCCCACCAAAATCACCGCCAGTCCGGGGACGACATCATGTTTGCTTTTAAGAGTTTCAATTTCTGCTTTGAGTTCCGACTCGATCTTCTGTGATAGTTTTCTTCCGTCTAGTAGTTCCATAAAATCCCTTGAAGTTCCACAGCCGTGCGCGGGTGCACGATCATTACGTTAAAGTACGTTATTATAACGCAAGAACGTTTTTAAAAAGGTACAAGCGGTGAAACGACCCGTTCTTTCGCTTTTTTTGGCTCTCGCCACACTCTCCGGAGGTGATTTTATCGCCCAGGACGAATACGGTGCAAAGCTCTACGAAAACCCCCGGGGCATCAGCTGCGCCAAGTGCCACGGACCCGGCGGCAAGGGCAAGGTGCTGGTCACCCTGGACGAGGGCAAAAAACGCCACACCATCACGGCACCCAATATCCGTAATGTTAACCGGAAAGATCTGGCCAAATCCCTAAAAAACCGGCGTTCCGTCATGCCGGAATACCACCTGAGCGAAGCGGAGATCGAGGCGCTTTACATCTTCCTCAATACACAAAAATAGGAGACTACCATGCGACTTTTTATTGTTTTTTTCACCCTCCTTGCCACCCTGTTTGCCCAGGAAATCCCCTGGCTGAACAACTACGAAGCGGCCAAAACCCAGGCCGCGGCGGAAAAGAAGATCATCATGGTGATGTTCAGCCAACCCGCCTGCCCCACCTGCATCTACATGAAGGAAAACACCTTTAAAGACGAAACGGTGATCGATTATCTGCGTTTCCATTTCGTCTCCGTGGAGCTCGATATCTACAAAGACAAAATCCCCGGTTTCCGCCCCATCGGCACACCGACCTTTTTCTTTTTGGACGCCAAGGGCAAGAAAATCGCCCGGCCTATCTTCGGGGGAGCCAAGCCAAAAGATTTTCTCGAACACCTCCAAACCGTACGAAACGATTACCTCAAGCAGCAAAATTAATCCATTCGTCAAAGAGTCTGGTATATGATTGGCCATGCACAATCTACTACTCTTTCTGCGTGAACTGAAAAACGCATTCCGGGACCTGCTGCCGATTATTCTGGTTATCGCCTTTTTTCAGGCGGTGATTATCCAGGCCCTGCCTTCCGATATTGTTTCGCTCAT
>QKHD01000078.1 GCA_003250175.1 Helicobacteraceae bacterium | reverse complement strand
GCGGCGATCATCCAGATCTGTTTTTTGATCTCCCGGTCGGGATGGTGCAGGTAGAGGCTGAAGATCAGCAGTAGCGCGAAGGTGTAGAGAAAGAGGTTCACGTGCACCACCTCCAGCAGATCGGTCAGGATCATCGGCTCCTGAAAAAGCTCCGGATTGCCGGCAATGAGGGCGCGCAGTTCGACGGGGTCGAGATAGCCCTTGAAATAGTGCTGGAAAAAAGCGGCCAGGGTAAAGAGCAGCAGCATGGCGGCCAGCATCAGCAGCATGAGCCGCAGTGCCGGACGCTCTTTGATCTCTTTGCTGACGACAAACTTCACGGCTTGGCTACCTTAACGGAGTGAATCGCCAGGGCGGTGCGTGCACTCTTGCTCACCGCGTTGGCGCTTAGCGTAGCGCCCGTAATGGCGGGAATATCGCGCTTGGGGCGGATGGGATCGGCGAGGGATTTTTTCTCTAAAGTTTCGAGCCACTTCTGTGGAGGCAGGTACTCCATCGGCTCAAACATGGCGATAATCTCGATGGCACGAATCGTTCCGGAGCCCTCCACAAAGGTCATCGCCGCCAGGTTTTTGGAGCGTACCCGCACGGTCTGCACGTAGGCATAAACGGGCCCCTCCGGAGTCGTAATCTCGTAGTAGGTGACTATCTTGCTGTCCAGCTTTTCCTGCGCCAGGGCCTCGACGCGGGCCGCTTCGTCGCTACTTAAAAGGATGGTTTTTTTGGCAAAACTCCCCTTGGGGTAGAGGTCGGCAATGGCTTTTTCCGGCGCCTTGATCAGCCCCGCGAAGGCCGCGAGGCTACAGGCTGCTAGCAGCAGAAAGTGTTTCATTAAAAGAGGTATCCCAATCCAAGTTCAACGGCTTTGACGTCGTCCTTGCCGCTCTGTTCGGTGATCATGTAGTCGGCTTTAATGACAACGTTGGAAACCGGTTTGTAGTTGAAGCCGACGGTGGTGTTGGTCTTTTCATCGTCGGCCGCCGTAATGACTTCGTCAAAAACTTCGTAGCGGACGAAGGGGAGCAGCTCCGCCTTGGCACCCGCATTAATGAGGGGCATAATATCATAACCCACACTTACGTAGTACCCTTCGGACCCTTCATAGCCGATCAGGGCCTCGTCGTCGATGTCCGCCTTGGCATAGAGGGCTTTAAGGTCGACCCCTCCGGATTTATAGGTCAGGTGCAGATCGTACATGGTGATGCCGACGGCGGCATCTTCCAAGGTGGCATTGTCGTCATGGTTAAGCGTACCGTTCAGCACAGAGAAGCCCACGTTGAGCCCCTTGGCCGCGTCGTTATAGTCGATCCGTGCGACGATAGAGGCCTGGTTGGCGTTTTTGTTTCGGGCACTCAGACGGCCTTCACGGATATTTTCACCCACCATACTGTTGGCGTTCAGGCTCTCGATGATCCCCGCCTGGTAGGAAAGCCCCTCGACAATCTCACCGAAAACCAGCAAGCCGTTGTGGTGCCATGTACTGGGAATCACGTACTTTTCCGTATCCGGACGGTTGACACCCAGATAGAGCGGCGGTTCGTGGCGCAGGTTGACGTTCCCCATGGGAACCAGAATATGCCCGACACGGACGTTGGCGTTCTTATGCAGCAGGAAATCAAGGTAGCTGAATTCGACGATGACATAACCACCCTCGCTCTCCTTGCCGCCGTGCTCCCACTCCAGCTCGGTGTTCATGATGATGGAATCACTGAATTTGTAGCCGATGTACGGAATAAAACGGTACAGGTCCGTTACCGGATCGCTTCCGGTCTTGTTGACGTAGTTCATCTCGCCGTAACCCCCGACGGAGAGCGCGGATTCGGATCGGTAGACCTTGCTGGCCGCTACCCCCATGCCGGTGAAGGATTCAGTTCCGGTGATCTCTTTTTCTTCCTTGAGTTTGCCCAGTTCTTCGATAATCAGAGCATTTTGCGACTGTAGCTCATTGAGGCGGTCTTCCAGCGCCTTGATCTGGGAATCGGCCGTCGCGCCGTAAAGGCTGGCGGCCAGAATACAGGTGGTTGCCACGATTTTCTTCATTTTCATCTCCTAGTTGATAGTGATTATCGTTTTTCAGTGGTTACTATAGCAAAGTCACTTTTTTATGTCAATAGTGAGAATCGTTATCATGTTAAATAATTGGGAAATCTTTTAAAAAAGATACCCAACGCCCAATGCCGCCGTATGGCTTCGGGCATCATCGCTCTCACGGACCCGGTAGTCCGCCTTGACCAATACGTCTTTATGCGGGCGATAGCGTACGCCTGCCTTGGTGTTGACCACCCAGTTGACCGATTCGGTGATCAGGTTGTCGTAGCGTTCATACCCCACATAGGGCATGAGCTCTCCGGAGCCGCCTAGAAGCGGCATGATGTCGTAGCCGACGGTTCCGTAGCTTCCGCTCATGCGGCCTTCGAAGGCGCCGTCTTTGATCTGCAGGGCCACGCCCAGCAGCTTGACATCCCAGCCGTTTTGGCGGTAGTTGAGGTGAGCGTCCAGCAGGGTGATCTCCCCCTGCCCATGGTTGCCCGACTCGTCGTGATAGCTAAAGGAGCCGCCCAGGTAAGAAACCCCCGCTTCAAACCCGGCGGATTCACTGATGTAATCGAGCCGTGCCACCGGAGCGGCATGGCTGGTGTGAGATTCGTTATCGTCGGCGGTGCTGTCGACCCCGATACCGATCTCGTTGTCGTTGATGCTGTCGAGCACCCCGGCGTAATACTGCCACTGCCCGGCGATCCGACCGCTAAAGAGCAGGCCGTTGTGGTGGCGGGTGGTGGGAATGACGTAGCTCTCCGTCTCCGGAAGATCCACCCCCAAAAAGAGCGGCGGTTCGTCCCCCAGGTTGGCGTTGCCGACGGGTACGAGCAGGTGCCCCAGGTTCATGTGCATCGCCTCGTGCAGCACGAAGTCGATGTAGGAGTAGCTGAGCACGTCATGGCTGCCGTCGCCGCCATGCCCTTCGTAGGCAAACTCCAGTTCGACATTGAGCGTGATCCGCTCCCCGAAGGGGTAAGCGATGGAGGGAACAAAGCTGTAGATGCTGCGCATCACATCCTCGTCGCTCGCTTTGGAAAAGCGCATCTCGCCGTAGCCGTCCAGCTCCAGCGCATCGGTCCAGTGGGCGCAGAGTTTATCCGTGCGCGCCTGCAGCTCGGCCTGTTTGCTCATGAGTTCGCTGAGTTGACGCTCGAGGGCGTCGATACGATCGTTCTCCGCGGCCCATGACGTCATTGTCATAAAAAGGATTGCTCCTATAATGCGTCTCATGTTTTGCCTGTGGTAAGGGTTGGTTAATGGCAAAACTATAGCAAAATCGCCCTTTTTTGTCAATAGTGATAATTATTATCATTTCTTTATAAAAGGGGCTTTTTCTTGGGGAAGGGTTAGCTCCCCTAGGCTATAATACGCCCAACTATACGCAAGGTCAGCTATCCATGAAATTCGAGCTTCAAGCCACCGACGGCCGCGCCCGCGCCGCCACCATCACCACCGCCCACAGTACGATCAAAACCCCGGTTTTTATGCCGGTGGGAACGGTGGGAAGTGTCAAGGGGCTGGATGCCACGGACATGCTGGAGCTGCTGGAAACCGAGATCATTCTGGGCAACACCTACCACCTCTACCTTCGCCCCGGCACGGAGGTACTGGAAAAAATGGGCGGCCTGCACGCCTTCAGCGGATACGGCAAGTCGATCCTCACGGACAGCGGCGGGTTTCAGGCCTACAGCCTCTCCAAAAACTCCAAGGCCGACGAAGACGCCATCGTCTTTAAAAGCCACATCGACGGCAGCAAGCACACCTTTACGCCGCAGCTGGTGCTGGACATCCAGTATCACATCGGCAGCGACATCATGATGGTGCTCGACGACCTCATCGGCCTGCCGGCACCTAAAAAACGGATTCAGCAGTCCATCGACCGCACCACCCGCTGGGCGGATCAGTCGTTGCAGTACCATGCGGCCAAGCAGCGTGAGGGCAAGCAGCTGAACCAGAACCTCTTTGCCATCGTCCAGGGCGGGATCGATCCGGAGTTTCGCCAGCTCTCCGCCCAGGCGTTGACCGGGCTGGATTCCGGAGGCCAGCGCTTTGACGGGTTTGCCATCGGGGGCTTGAGTGTGGGCGAAGAGGCCCAGGCCATGTACGACACGGTGGAGTGGACCACCCCCTTTCTGCCCGTGGACAAACCCCGCTACCTCATGGGGGTCGGCACGCCGGAAGACCTGATCGAAAATATCGACCGGGGCGTGGATATGTTTGACTGCGTCATGCCCACCCGTAATGCGCGCAACGGCACCCTCTTTACCTCCTTCGGGCGGGTCAACATCAAGAAAAAAGCCTTTGTGGACGACCAAAACCCTATCGATCCGGCCTGCGACTGCTACACCTGCCGGCGCTACTCCCGCGCCTACCTCAACCACCTCTTCCGGGCCAAGGAGCTGACCTATTTCCGCCTCGCCAGCCTGCACAACCTGCACTACTACCTCACCCTCATGCGGGGTGCCAGGGAGGCGATCCTAAACGGCAACTGGGAGGAGTACAAAAAAGACTTTTACGGCAAACGGGAGGCGGAGTGATGGTCTTTGGCAAAATCCGTTACCTCAACCTGCTCCCCTTCCATGTCTTTTTAAAACGCCACTTCCGCCTCTCCCAGCAAAAGGCCGCCCTCGCCTTCCGCAAAGGGGTACCCGCGGAAATCAACCAACAGCTTGACAAACGCCGCATCGACGCGGCGGTTATCTCCAGCGTCAAAAGTTTCGGCTACCGGTGTGCCGACATGGGGATCGTGGCACAAAACGAAGTGCTCAGCGTCTACGTGGTTAACGGCACCAAATCCAAGGACGACCACGAGTCCAACACCTCCAACGTCCTGGCCAACATTTTAGGGCTGGAGGGCGAAGTGCTCATCGGCGACAAGGCGCTCAAACGCTACGTCGAGGGTGTAGACATGACCGACATGGGGCTGGAGTGGAAAAAACGCTACGGCCTGCCCTTTGTCTTTGCCAGACTCTGCTTCTGCCGCCACGGGCGCTATTACCGCCGCATGAGCGAGCTCTTTTTAAAACGGCGGGTGAAGATTCCCTACTACATTCTGCGTCGCCGCACCCAGGAGACGGGGATTCCGGAGCGTGAGATTCTCGCCTACCTGACCAAGATCAGCTACCGCATCGGCTACCGGGAAAAACGCACCCTGAAGATTTTCCGCAACGAAGCCAAAAAAAGGGGGCTTATCCCATGAACGACGCCAAACCCGACGCCTTGGGCGAACTGGCCAAATTTGCCCAGGGGGACAAAAGCGAGCTGCTGGCCAACCTGCAGCATGTCATCAGCGTCATCGACGAGATGGAGAAGGAGCATAACGAGCTTCTGGCCCTCTTTTACGGGGTGCTGGAGTTTCTCCCCAATGCGCTATGGGTCTATGATGAGAGCGGCAGCATCTACCTGCAAAACACCATGGCCAAGGAGACACGGCTGGACCCTGCCCTGTTTGACCTGGGCAAGGACTACAACGAGATCGAGTTCGAGGGGAAGTTTTACATTATCCAGATCGCGCGGGTAAAAAACAAGCTCGTCGTCTCCGCCACGGATAATACCCAGAGCAAGCGGCACGAACGCCTCATCTCCATGGGGCAGATGGCCGCCCACCTCGCCCACGAGATCCGCAACCCCATCGGCTCCGTTTCGATCCTCGCTTCCACCCTCTTTAACAAGGTCGAGACCAAGACCAAGCCTATCGTGCTGGAGATCAAACGCTCCATCTGGCGGGTCGAGCGGATTGTCAAAGCGACCCTGCTCTTCTCCAAGGGCTTTACCCTCAATGTGCAGGAATTTTCCCTGGAAGACATGCAAGACGAGCTGGCCCTGGCCCTTAACAACTACTCCTACGGCACGGACATCGCCTTTAGCTACGACCTGCCCGCCGTGCGTATCCGGGCGGATTTTGACCTGCTCAGCATGGTGCTGCAAAACATGCTCTTTAATGCGATCGACGCCATCGAGGAGACGGAGGCGGACAAGGGACATGTCCGGATCAGCTATGCTCGGGAGGCGGCGTGGCATGTGCTGACGGTGATTGATTCGGGCAAACCCTTTGAAAATCCGGGCAAGCTCTTTGAGGCCTTCGCCTCCACCAAGGTCAAGGGGCACGGTCTGGGACTGACCCTCTCGTTACAGATCGTCGAGGCCCACGGCGGCAGCATAACGCTGCATGAAA
>QKHD01000329.1 GCA_003250175.1 Helicobacteraceae bacterium | reverse complement strand
TGCCATGGTCAAACGGCGACGCCTCAGCCCCGTCTACATCAACAGCCAGAGCATCGAAAAGGTGCTCGATCTTTTAGTGGGAAAAAACAATTTTCACTACACCCTGGACGATGAGATTCTCACCATCGCCCATGTCATGACCCGCACCTTCAACGTCGACTACATCGACAGTGCCCGTACCGGCAACAGCAATATCGATGTTATCATCAGCGGCTCCAGCGTCAACAGTGGTGTCACCGGAACCAGCGGCAGCAGCTACGGAAGCAGCAGCTATGGTTCTACCTCCCTTAGCAGCAGCTACGGCACGACCTCCGGAACCAGCACCGGGATGAACTCCGGAAGCTCCTCCTCCGGCTCCACCGGAGCCTACATCAAGACCACCGAATCCTTCGACTTTTGGAAAGACCTGGAGGAGAACATCAAAAAAATCCTCGACCGTCCGGAGGATGGCGAAGAGAAATACAACGCCCCCATCATCGTTAACAAAAAGAGCGGCCACGTCATCGTCTCCGGAACCAAGCGCCAGCTGGACCGCGTGGCGGACTACATCCGCCTCACCCTGGACGCCCTGCAGAAGCAGGTGGTGATCGACGTACAGATTCTGGGCGTCACCCTCGATGACAGCCATACCATGGGGGTTGACTGGTCTAAATTCTCCCTCGATTTCGGTCTCACCGGAGCCTTTTTGAAAAACAAGGACGATACGGAGACCAACGGCGTACGCACCCTGACCGATACGAGCTCCCTGGTCGTCGACCAATCCGCTGGGCTGGAAGTTGCGGGCATGTTTGACTTTCTCAACCAGTTTGGCGACACCCGCTCCCTCTCCAACCCCAAAATCCTGGCCATCAACAACCAGCCCTCCATGATCAGCGTCGGGGACAACATCAACTACCTGATCAAACAGAGCACCGCCACCTCCACCACCACGACCACCATCGCCGAAACCCAGATTCCGGCGTCGCTGTTTGTGGGTGTGCTGCTGGACATCACCCCCCAGATTGACAACGACGGGTTTATCACCCTCCGGATCAACCCCTCCATCAGCGAATTTAAATACTCCGAGGACTCCGTCAAGCAGACCACCACCCGCAACCTTCCACCCGATACGGTGACCCGCCGCATCTCCTCCGTGGTGCGGGTCAAGGACGGCGACTCCATTATTTTAGGCGGCCTCATCAGCAGCACCAAGGGAATGCAGGAGAACAAGGTCCGCCTATTAGGCGACATTCCCGGCCTCGGCTGGCTTTTCAAATCGGAAAACGTCACCGACATCACCACCGAGATCGTCTTTATCCTCACGCCGCACATGAGCAAGGAGGCCACCATGCCCTCCCTCTCCGAGCTTGGGTTTAAGCTGGTTAAGGAGGGGGAAGATGTGACCATCCACCATCCGAAGACCGAATCCAAAGCTCCGGAGGCTTCCGCCGCACCTGCTGAGAAGGAGCGAGGCATCGCCGATGCCATCCCGACGGTCAAGGTCAGCGAGTGAGCCTCGATCTCTCCGCGGCCAAGGCGCTCTTTGAAGACTCCGAGGCCAACCGCTTTTACGTCGATATCCCCGGCACCCGAACGGCGCTGAGCAAACTGCAAAACGCCACCAAAAATCCCTTTAAAATCATCCTGATCTACGGCCGCCCGGGGACGGGCAAGAGCTACGTCGTGCACCGTTTTTTTGAAAACTACCACACCGACCTGCCCCTCTTTTACTTCCCCGAACCGGTCTTTGACCCCCACGATTCGCTGCTGGACATATGGGAGACAATAACCGGCAAGCGTCCGGAGCCCTCCATCACCAGACAGGCCCTGCTCGAACAGTTTAAAACCCGGTCCGCCGACCCGGTCTACATTCTGCTGGACGAGGCCCAGATGTACAGTGAAGCCCAGCTGGAGTGGATCCGGATTCTCTCCAACCTGCCCGTATTCAAATTTATTATCGTCATCCACGATATCAAGGACGAAGCCCTCTGGGCCAGAGACCACTTCAAGACCCGCACCTTCGAAACCATCGAGCTGGGCTACCTCTCGGCGGAGCAGATCGGCGAGTACATCAACAAAAAGTTTCTTCTCTTAGGCAACCTGGAACTTTCCAATTTATTTGGAAAAACAAATTTTAAACGTATTTATAAACTAACTAAGGGTAATCTTAGGGATATAAATCGCCTCATGCATAGGATCTTAGAAATCCTCGAATGGCGTATGACGGGCATAAAGAACTTTTTGGGAGGCCATCTCAAAAACAAATACATCGAGATGGCGGCACTTGATTTAAAGATGATTCATGGATAGATTCGAACAACTGGAACAACAGTGGGAGAGAAGCAAGCGCAAACAGCGCATCGCCTATCTCGTGGCGCTACCGCTGTTGGTTCTGGGTGCGGTGGGGGTAATATACTACCAACCGGCAGGCGGAACACCTGCCTCCGCACCCCAGGCTGAAGCGCCAAAACCCCAACCCAAGCCTGCTGTGGCTGAGGTCGTCAAAGCTCCGGAGCATGTGGCCCCCAAAGCGGAGGAGGCACCGGCAGCGGTAGTTGAAAAACCGGCAGCGGACGAGCCGGTTCACCCCACGGTTGCCGTGGCGGCCAAGCAGCCTGCCCCGGCTCCGGAAGCAGAACCCCTTCCCGATGTGGAACCCCCTCTGATCCGCTTGGATCAGAGTTTCGAGACGGAGATCCCCGCCCGGCTGGCGGCCATGACCCCGGAAGAGCCCGTTGTGGAGACCTCCGAAGAGAACGACGCCCAGATGGTGGAGATCACCAGCGAGGAGATTCCGCCCGTGGAGCAGGAGCAGCAGTTGCTGGAAGGCTACATTGCCGATCCCTCCTACGCGTCGAGTATCCGTGTCGCCCGTTTCTACTTTGGGGAGAACCGTTTTGACAAGGCACGTGAGTGGGCGTTGAAGGCCAATGAACTGGACAAGGCGGATGACGAGAGCTGGTTCCTCTTTGCCTCCGCCGCCCTCAAGCTCGGAGAGACCGATCAGGCAAAAACCGCTCTGGAAACCTACCTGCAGCAACGTGACTCCCTGCGTATCCGGGAACTCTACAACACCATAAGGTAATCTGACATGATGAAAAAGTTTATTCTACTGGTTCTGGCATCGGCATCGCTTCTGGCGGCGAGCCGTGCGGAGATTCTTAAACAGTATCAGGACAAATCCTATAAAGAGGTCTGTATCGAAGGCTCCAAGATACTGCGCTCCTACCGTGAAGACGAAACCCTGATTAACGCGGTCGCCTTCTCCTGCTTGCAGGTGCACATCGTCGACCTGCTGCCCAACCCCATCGTTTTGTTGAAAAAAACCGCGGAAGCGCGCCAAAATGCCGCTTTCTATGCGACCATCCTTTTCCAGAAAAAGATGCTCTACTATGCGCTGGTTGACGGCATCGACATCTCCGGTGTGCGGGTCCCCCAGGTCGATTATGTCCTCTCCCGGGTCTTCGACCTCTACGTGCGCGGAAAATTCACCCAGGAGGGCGAGACCTTCCTGCTGGATGACGGCACCTACAACTACCGCATGCAGGTGGTGGAGACCGCACGGCATAAAAAGATCGAACTCAAACAATTCCGAGGCAACCAACTCATCCAACAATACTACTACTGGTAAAGCGAGCCAACCATGCAACACCAAAAAATCCGTCTGGGCGACCTGCTGATCGAAAAGGGGCTCTTGACCCCTACCCAGGTGGATGAAGCCTTTGCCGAGCAAAAGAGCTCCGGAGGCATGAAAAAACTGGGGGAAATCCTCATTGAAAAAGAGTACGTTCAGGAAGAGGCGATGCTGCAGGTCCTCGCCGAACAGCTGGGGGTTCGCTACCTCGAACCGGGCACCATCGAGTTTGACGTGCAGGTGGCGGAAAAGATCCCTCTCGGCGTAATCAAACGCACCCTTGCCCTCCCCTACCGCAACGCCACCCATCTGGAAAACGAGCCCGACGTCATCGACGTACTCTTTGCCGACCCCCTGGATTATGAGGCACAGGATACCATCCAGCGCCTCATCCCCAATATTCCCATGCGTGTCAATGTCACCCCCACCAAAGAGATCAAAAAACTCATCGCCCGATTGGAGAGTTTTGAGAGCCTCAAGGACACCCTAGCCGATGTCAAACGGGAGATGGAAGGGGGCCTCAAACGCGACGACAGCGAATCGGCCATCATGCGCCTGATTGAGATCATCATCACCTCCGCCATCCGGAAAAAGGCAAGCGACATCCACATCGAACCCTCCAAAATCGAGTGCCACGTCCGAGCCCGGATCGACGGCTTCCTAGAAGAGCTCTACACTTTCCCCGCCGACATCTATCCGCCCCTGGCCTCCCGGGTCAAGCTCCTGGGCAACATCGATATCGCCGAACGGCGCAAACCCCAGGACGGCCGTTTCAGCCTGACGGTCGATGAAAACGAGTACGACTTCCGTCTCTCCACCCTGCCGGTCAACCACGGCGAATCGGTGGTCATGCGTATTCTGGACAAATCCAAGGTGCTTATTCAGCTCGATGCCATCGGGTTTAACGAGCGCAATACGGCGCGGTTCCGCAAAGCCATGGGGGCACCCTACGGAATCATCTTCGTCACCGGCCCCACGGGAAGCGGAAAGACCACCACCCTCTATGCGGGTCTTAACGAGATCAAAAACGTCAACCGCAAGATCATTACCGTCGAAGACCCGGTGGAGTACCAGATGAAACTGATTCAACAGGTGCAGGTGAATGAAAAGGCCGACCTCACCTTCGCCACGGCCCTGCGCTCCATTCTGCGCCAGGATCCGGACATCATCATGGTCGGGGAATCCCGAGACAAAGAGACCCTCTCCATCGCCGTGCAGGCCGCTCTCACCGGCCACCTGGTCTTTACCACCCTGCACACCAACGATGCTGCCGGAGCCGTTACCCGGATCGTGGACATGGGGATCGAACCCTTTTTGGTCTCCAGCTCCATCATCGCCATCCAGGCCCAGCGGCTTGTTCGAAAGGTCTGCCCCTACTGCAAACAGCCCATCACCCTGCCCGATGAGATTCTCAAAGAGATCACTCCCCACCTGGCACCGGGGCAGGCTCCGGAGTTTCACCGGGGCAAGGGGTGCAAAAAATGCAACATGAGCGGCTACATCGGCCGGACCATCATCAGCGAGGTGCTCGAGTTTAACGACGCCCTGGCCACCGCCGTGGTCAAGGGGGCCTCCAAGCAGGAGATCACCGCCATCGCCATAGAAAACGGGTTTGAGCCGATGTTTACGGACGGCATCCAAAAAGCCGCCCAGGGCATTACCACCGTCGAAGAGATCATGCGGGTAGCGAAACTCTAATGCTCTCCATCCATGCGCGCACCAAGGGGCATCTTTTTCTAACCTTTCTGCTTCTAAGCGGGCTTATCGTCTGGGGCACCATCTTTCTGGTTTTCTACGAAGCCAACCGCCACCTCTCCGCCCAGCTGGTCGAAAGCGCCAAGGGGGAGGTCAACGCCAAAGAGGCCCTGCTGCGCCACCATATCGAGGATATGATCGTCATGACCCGGGCCATCGCCTCAAGTGGGGAGTTTACCGAAAAGCTCACGGCCAAAAACTTCTCCGC
The DNA here is from genome assembly GCA_003250175.1 of Helicobacteraceae bacterium. Taxonomy (GTDB): domain Bacteria; phylum Campylobacterota; class Campylobacteria; order Campylobacterales; family SZUA-545; genus SZUA-545. The sequence goes on along the minus strand of QKHD01000329.1, from coordinate 646 downwards.
CGCCCGTGATTTTCTCTTTACCCTCACCAAGACCCAGCCGGAAATCATGCAGATGCGTTTTCTCAGCTACACGGGTCAGGAGATCATCCGGATCGAACGCAGCCTGGCTGACGGTCAGCCCTTTGTGGTTCCCCAAAAAAGCCTGCAGGATAAATCGGACCGTTACTACGTCCACGCTCTGCAGCAGACCGAAAACGGGGCCGTCTGGGTCTCACCCATTGATCTAAACCAAGAACAGGGCCGGGTGGTGATCCCTATCCAGCCGACGGTACGTGTCGGCACACCGGTGCGGCTGACTCGGGAGATCGGTGGCTACCTGGTGATCAACCTCTTTATCTCCGAGATGCTTGAAGCGGCCACTATCTCCTCCAACTATATCTACTACCTGCTGGATCAAAACGGCAACTTCCTGATCCATCCGGATCCGGAGTACGCCTGGTCCAAAGATATGGATCACCCCAGTGTTCATAAAACGCCCCTGGGCAAATTCTTTAACGCCATGCTGCAATCGGGAAGTGCCCTCAGTGACCAGTACTACGGCAAACAGATCAACCTCTGCCAGGATGGCCCCCTCTACGTCATTGCCGAGGTCAATCCGCTTCTGCAAGATACGGAGCGCACCGATCTGCTCTTTACCTTTTTATTT
>QKHD01000312.1 GCA_003250175.1 Helicobacteraceae bacterium | reverse complement strand
AGGCCACGGGCTACCTCGATGCCGTCATCATCACCGACGGGGCGCTGCAGGGGATTGCGGCGGCACCGTCGGCGCTGTGTGCAAAACTTGGGGTGAAGGCGCGCTGCGTGGCGGTTTTGGGCAACAGTCCGAGAGCCAAGGCCTATGCCCTGGCGGCAGCCCGCTCCGGAGCCCGTTCGCTGATCCTGGCGGATGAACATCTTGAAGGGCTCGCGGAGACGGCGCAGATGCTAAAACGCCACGCCTTCGAGGGGGAGATCCGCCTGGAGCGCTGCGCTCCGGGTGCGACGACCGATCTCTCCGGAGCGGAGGTGGTGATCAATACCCTTCAACCGGGTGAAACGATGCAGCCGGAGTATCCCAAAGGTTGTGACGTGATCAATCTAACGGGCGGTGTTCCTTCGGGCCATGCTGGGGTGTATTACGATGGAAAACTAGTGTTGCTGGAGGGGGTGAGCGAAACGGTCAACCGGGTGCTGGGTGCGCAGACCTGCGCCGAGAGCCGCTACCGGGACGAAGCGGAAGTTACAGAGATTTTTTAAATTCGGAGAGCCTGGTAAAGACGCCGGCGTCTTGCATCTGTTCCAAAAGCATGGAGAGGTCGCGCTGATCCATCACGAAGACTTTGTCGTTAATGACCAGTTCGTAGCTTTCGGTTCCCACCTGTCTGAGGTAGATGCTGTTGACTTTGTTAAGGGCACGCTCTTTCTCCGCAACGATATGATTCAGACGTTGCAGCTCACTGAGCACACCTTCGAGTTCGATGCCTATAGTTTCATCCATGTCGCTTCCGTACTTGCTTGGTTGGTCTATATCGGGAAAAAATCAAACTATTGTAGCATATTTTATAAAATGGAAAAGTTGCGCTATACTTGCGAAAAAAATGGGGGGCAGCATGCACTATGACGTGATCGTAATCGGCGGAGGCCACGCAGGCATAGAAGCCTCGCTGGCCGCTGCGCGCATGGGTCAAAAGACCCTGCTGCTTACGATTCTTGTCTCCCAGATTGGGGCGGCCAGCTGCAATCCCGCCGTGGGCGGTCTGGCCAAGGGCCACCTGGTTAAAGAACTGGACGCCCTGGGCGGCCAGATGGGGCTGCTCACCGACACCGCGGGGATTCAGTTCCGCACCCTCAACGCCTCCAAAGGCCCCGCCGTGCGGGGCAGCCGCGCCCAGATCGATATGGACCGTTACGCCATGGCGGCCCGGGATGTCTGTCTTAACACCCCTAACCTGACCGTTTCCCAGGAGATCGCCTACAAGCTGCTGCTTGCGGGCGACACCATCACAGGCGTGGAAACCAGCCTGGGCAACCGCTACGAAGCGCCCTCTGTCGTCATCACCTCCGGAACCTTCCTCAACGGCCTCGTGCACATCGGCGATGTGAAGCTGCAGGCCGGACGTATCAACGAGATGGCCTCCACCCACCTGGCGGAGCAGATCCGGACCCTGGGGCTCGATATCGGACGGCTGAAAACAGGCACCTGCGCCCGTATTGACGGCAGCAGCATCGATTTTTCCAAGATGGAAGAGCAGGAAAACGAACCCCCTATCCCTTTTAGCTTCCGTACCGACCGCAGCAGCTTCAAGCCCTTGCAGATGCCCTGCCACATCACCTACACCACGGAAGAGACCCACCGGATTATCGAGAGCAACTTCCACCGTGCCCCCATGTTTACGGGCCAGATCGAAGGGGTCGGGCCGCGCTATTGCCCCAGCATCGAAGATAAGATCAACCGGTTCCGTGAGCGCCCTCGCCACCAGCTTTTTGTCGAGCCCCAGACGACGGAGGCCAACGAATACTACATTAACGGCCTCTCCACCTCCTTGCCGGTCGATGTGCAGCGGGATATGATCCACTCCATTCCGGGGCTGGAAAACGCAAAAATCGTCCGTTACGGCTACGCCATCGAATACGACTACATCCAGCCCACGGAGCTGAAGCACTCCCTGGAGACCAAAAAAATCTCCGGACTCTTTTTTGCCGGGCAGGTCAACGGCACCACGGGGTACGAAGAGGCGGCGGCCCAGGGGTTGGTGGCGGGCATCAATGCCGCGCTGAAAAACAAGGGCGAAGCGCCCTTTGTGCTCCAGCGGGACGAATCCTATATCGGGGTATTGATTGACGATCTCGTTACCAAGGGCACGAAAGAGCCCTACCGGATGTTTACCTCCCGGGCGGAGTTTCGCCTGCTGCTGCGCGAGGACAACGCCGATATGCGCCTGAGCCACTACGGGCATCAATTGGGATTGGTCGGTGACGCCTTTATGACGTCGTTGGCGGAGAAAAAATCCCAGATGGACGAAGGGGTGCGCTACCTCGAAGAGAACTTCATGACCAACTCCAAGGAGAACATCGCCCGTCTGGCGGAGCTGGGTGAAGAGAAGATCGTGGAGAAAACGCCCCTTATAAATATTGTTGCCCGCCACACTTTCGATGAAGAAAAACTGCTCAAGCTCGTTCCGGAGTTTGCCTCCATGGACCCCTTGGCGCTGGAGCAGGTGCTGATTACCGCCAAATATCATCACTACGTCAAAAAACAGGAAAAGCAGATCAACAAGATGCGCGAACTCGCCTCTGTCAAAATTCCGGAGGATTTTGTCTATACCGGGCTTCCGGGTCTTAGCAAGGAGATCATCGAAAAACTGGGCAAGATCCGTCCGGAGACCCTCTTTGCGGCCAGCGAAATCAGCGGGGTGACGCCGGCGGCGCTGGATGTCATTTATATCTACATAAAACAGCGCTATTCGGCATAATTTCAGACTCAATTTATCTTAATTATTACTCACCTTTATATCAGCGATTTTTTGCTATGCTTCAAAAAAATTCTGAATCCTGATTCATTTTTTGGCCAGATTTCTGGTCTGAAAATGGGCAGGACGGAAACTTTGAAGGAGAGGTTAAATGGCAGGTTGTGATTGTAACCGTAGAGGGTTTATCAAAGGTGCCGGCGCCGCATTGGGCGTGACAGCTGCTGCTGGAGCAGGGCTGACCGCGTATGCGATGAAAAAGACCTGGGATCCACTTCCCAGCGTTGTTGCCGCCGGTAAAGTTATCGTTGATGTCAGCGGTATGGAAGAGGGTCAGCTGAGCCTCGTAGAGTACCGCGGCAAGCCGGTATTCATTTTGAAAAAAACAGGTGATATGCCGTCCAACGAAAAACGAGACGTCGTGGTAGAGGGCAACCGCTACACCGTTGTGATCGGTATCTGTACGCACCTGGGTTGTATCCCGGCCTATCTACCGGGCGAATCCATGTTCAAATGCGCCTGCCACGGCGGCGAGTTTGACTCCAGCGGCGTCAACACCTTCGGACCACCCCCAAAACCTATGGTTATCCCTGAGTTTAAAATCGAGGGTGGAAAAATTGTACTGGGCGAAGAAGGTCCTGAGTACAAAAAACTGATGGCAATGGCGTAAGGGAGGCTTGAAAAATGGAAATTAAAAAAAGCGCAAACGTAGGGGAGTGGCTGGATCAACGCCTTGGCACCACCATGCTGGCAAAAGTCCTCATGACCGAATACTGGATTCCTAAAAACATCAACTTCCTCTGGGCCTTCGGTGTCGTTCTGATGACACTGTTCGCTCTGCTGGTTATCTCCGGAATGTTCCTGCTGATGTACTACAAGCCCGACACCGCTCTGGCCTTCAACAGCGTGAACTACACTATCATGCAAGAAGTGGCCTACGGATGGCTCTTTAGACACATTCACGCCGTTGCGGCCTCTGTTGTCTTCCTGGTAATCTATATCCACATGCTGACCGGTATCTACTATGGTTCTTACAAAAGCGGACGCGAGATGATCTGGATCTCCGGTATGCTGCTGTTTGTTACCTTCTCTGCCGAAGGTTTCAGCGGGTACATGCTGCCATGGGGTCAAATGAGCTACTGGGCTGCTCAGGTTATTACCAACCTGTTCGGTGCGATTCCTTTCATCGGGCCTGACCTGGTTATCTGGATCCGCGGTGACTACGTTGTTTCCGACGCAACCCTGACCCGTTTCTTTGCTCTGCACGTCTTTATCCTCCCACTGATTATCATGGGAATTATCGGTCTGCACTTCTACTCCCTGCGTATTCCACACGTTAACAACCAAGAGGGTGAAGAAGTTGACTTCGAAGCGGAAGCACGCAAATACAAAGCGGGCGAAAAGAAAAAAGCGAAGGTTATTCCTTTCTGGCCTGTTTTCTTGTCCAAAGATATCTTTGTTCTGAGCGTTTTCCTGGTGTTCTTCTTCTACCTGGTGTTCTTCCACTACGGTTTTGCAATGGACCCGATCAACTTTATCCCGGCTGATTCCATGAAGACACCTCCGCACATCTACCCTGAGTGGTACTTCCTGTGGAGCTACGAAGTTCTGCGCGGTTTCTTCTTTAGCGCCGACCTTGGTCTGATCGCTTTCGGTATCGCGAACGTTATCTTCTTCCTGATGCCTTGGCTGGATCGTGATCCTGCGGTTAAACCTGCGGCAAAACGTCCGTATTTCTTTATCTGGTTCTGGGTACTGATCGTTGACCTTATCGGTCTGACTATCTGGGGTAAACTGCCTCCGACCGGTGTAAACGCCTATATCGGGTTTGTCTTCTCAATCCTGTTCCTGGCGCTCTTTATTATCCTGCCTATGATCAGCAAAGCAGAACGAAACGGAGGGGCTAAATAATGAGAGAACTGAAGATTCTAATCGTACTGATCGCGTTTACCGCGGTTACATACTGGGGTATCGAACCCTATGCACACCATGTGATGCACCCCCATACCGAAGCTCCGGATTATGCATTTAGCGATCTGGAAGAGTTCCATGTCGTGGGCGATGCCAAGGCCGGTAAAGAGCTGTTTGCTATGAACTGCCAGGCATGTCACTCCCTCTCTTCCGATGACATCCTGCCTCCAATGGGGCACGCGGATCTGGTTGCTGCTTACGGCGTTTATCCACCGGATCTTTCCACAGCAGGCGATCTGTATGATACAAAGTTCCTGGCGAACTTCATCAAAAACCCTGCCAACACAGCGTTTGACTCCATCTTCAAGAAACACAAAGAAGAGGAGCTTGCCAAGGCAAAAGCTCTGGCAAAAAGTGACGAAGAGGTTGCCAAGCTGCAGCACTCTTTTGAAAAAACCATCGAAGGCTACCTGGCTAAAACCAAAATCAGCATGCCTGGTTTTGACTACCTGTCCGATCAGGAAATTGCCAACATCATTGCCTATATGAAAGCAGTGAAAAAAGAGACGACTCCACGTGAAGCAACGGCTCAGGCGTGCGGTCGATGCCACAGTGTAAACTATGGTGATCTGACTGAAAACAGCTCCCGCGACCAACTGGTCGGCTACCTTGGCTCTTTCCCACCGGATCTGTCCCAGATGATCAAATCCAAAGGGGACGAGTACCTGCACAAATTCATCAACGACCCACAAAAACAACTGCTGGGTACTGCGATGCCACGTGTCGGCCTGACCGAAGATGCTGAGAAGAAAATCGTTCAGTATCTTGAAGAAGTCGGTGATGCCAAAAAAGACGAGCGTAACACCCTGGGTGTTTACGTGCTGATCTTCATGGTGATCATGGCGGTCTTCGCTTACTTCTTTAAAGTTAACGTATTTAAAGAAGTTCACTAAAACCTACCCCCTCGGGGGTAACCCTCCGGAGGCTTTTTAAAAGGCCTCCCTTTTTCTCACACGCTCTTTTTGATAACCGCAACAATCCGTTTTAGATCACTGTCATGCATGGCTGTTCCGCTGGGCAGGCACAACCCTTTGTCAAACAGCGTTTCGCTTACCCCGTTGGTTATGGCTTTATAGCCCTCAAAAAGCGGCTGTAGATGCATTGGTTTCCATAATGGGCGTGATTCGATGTTATCCGCCGCCAGATTCTGGCGAACCCGCTCTCTTGTTTCGTAATCTTTAAAGGTGAGTGTCGTCAGCCAGCGGTTGCCGCGGCTTCCGGCAATTTCCGGCATAAAGTTAATCTCCGGAATATCGGAGAGGGCATCAACATAAAAATCGAATATCTTCCGTTTTACCGTGATACGTTCATCCAAAACTTCTAGTTGGGCGATACCGACGCCGGCAAGGATATTGCTCATGCGGTAGTTGTAGCCGTAGGTGGTGTGCTCGTAATGGGGGGCATCGTCCTTGGCCTGGGTGGAGAGAAAACGGGCTTGTTCCAGTGCGCTTTGGTCTTGGGTAACCAAAATCCCGCCGCCGCTGGTGGTGAGAATTTTGTTGCCGTTAAAGGAGTAGGCCCCGAAGGCACCGAAGGTCCC
>QKHD01000108.1 GCA_003250175.1 Helicobacteraceae bacterium | reverse complement strand
GCCAAGATCGACGAGTTGCTCGCCAAAAAAGACTCCCGCTTTACCAAGGACGTCTTCCTCATCGACGGCGAAGAGCGGGTGATTACGGGCTCAAACTACCACGCCTACATCAAGCTCAGCGAAGGGTGCAACCAGCAGTGCAGCTTCTGCGCCATTCCCAGTTTTAAAGGGCGGCTCCACTCTCGAACCCTCGCCAGCGTGGAAAAAGAGGTCAAGGCCCTGGTGGCCAAGGGCTACCATGATTTCAGCTTTATCAGCCAGGACAGCAGCTCCTACCTGCGCGATCAAAACATCGACGACGGTCTGAGCCTGCTGGTCAAGCATGTGGAAAAGATCGAAGGGGTTGTGGGCGCGCGGATTCTCTACCTCTACCCCTCCACCACCTCCATGCACCTCATCGACGTGATCAACGAAAGCCCGGTCTTTTACAACTACTTCGATATTCCGCTCCAGCACATCAGCGACACCATGCTCAAGCGGATGAAACGGGGCATGGGCGAAGAGAAGACCAAAAAGCTGATGGAGAAAATCTTCAGCACGCCGGACGCCTACGTGCGCACCAGCTTTATCGTCGGCCACCCCGGCGAGACGGAAGCCGAATACCAGGAACTAAAACGCTACATCGAAGCAACGCCCTTTGACATGATCAACCTCTTTGCCTACAGCGACGAGGCGGGCACCCCTGCGGCGGAGATGGAGGGCAAGATCGACGAGGCCACCCTAAACGAACGCCTCCGCGAGCTCCAGCAGATCGTCGACGCCAAGCTGACGGCCAAACTGCAAAGCTACGTCGGTCAAAAGGCTGATCTGATCTTAAACGGAGTGAGCAGCGAACACGACCTGCTCTTTAGCGCCAAACACGTTGCCTGGGCTCCGGAGATCGATCCGGAGATTCTCATCAACGACAGCGATATCAACAATATGAAACCGGGCAAACGCTACCACGCCCACATCACCTCCGCCACACCGACCCAGCTGGTGGCCGCGGTGATCCAGTCGGAAAATCCCGGCGCGATTTAAACGCTGTTTTTAATCAGATAGCTCCAAAACTGCGCCAGCTTCCGCAGCGCATAGAGCCCCACGATCCCGCCTAGAATATAGAGCAGGATCGTCATGGGGTCCAGCTCGCTCTCCTCTTGCTTGTAGGCGTAGTCTTCCAGGGTTTTTTGTGGGGGCTGTTCCTGGCTCAGCACATCTCCGATCACCCGCACCCGCTGGTCCAGCGGCTCACCCGAACTCTGCGATCCTGCAACGGCCACCATGCGTTCTTCCTTAAAAAAGAGCAGATACGCCCCGATCCCGATAAAACCCAGCACCGCCACGGTGAACATCACCGCGGACATGAACTTCATAAAGCCTTGCATCTGTCCGAAATCCTTGAAAAAGTTTTGCAGCCTGTTTTGTTGCCCCTATTATGCTAAAATCCACCCAAATTTCCACACAAAGGGCACGGGTGTCGTATTACCAGCTGCTAAAAAACAATCCCCGCATCCGGACGCTCTGGTTTATCAACCTGGTCAGCGGGTTTGGTTCGTGGTTTAGCGTGGTGGCGGTCTACACCCTGCTCATCGGCTTTAACGTCTCGCCCCTGGTGCTGGCCGTGGCCGCCGCCTTTCACTGGCTCCCCGGCGCCCTGCAGGCCCCCATCACCGGCACCGTGGTCGACCGCAGCGACACCAAACGCCTCATGCTCATCCTGCTGGCCATCGAGGCCTTCACCACCCTGGCCATGATCACCATCGACGCTCCGGAGCTGGTCTGGCTGCTTTTGGTGCTGATCTTTGTGAAGATGAGCAGTGCCAGCTTCTTTTTTACCGCCGAAATGGCGCTGGTTCCCTCTCTGGTCAGCAAGGAAGAGCTGCGTCTGGCCAACGATGTCAACTCCATCACCTGGTCGGTCACCTTTGTCGTGGGGATGGCCTCCGGAGGGCTCTATGTGGAGTATGTGGGGGTAACCGAAGCCTTCTTGCTCGATGCCTCCACCTTTATCGTTGCCTTTTTGCTGGTGCTCGGGCTCGATATTCCCCGGGTTGCGGCCAAGCACGCGGAGAGCTTTTTCCACTTTGTCAAAGCGGGGTTTTTCTACCTCAAAAACCACCCCTTTTTGATTCACCTCATTTTACTGCACGCCACGGTGGGCTTTACCGCCTTTGATGCCCTGGTGAGCCTGCTGGCCAAAAACTACTACGCCGCCACCGTCTCCGAGCCGCTGGCCATCGGGTTTATCAACGCCGTGCGCGCCCTGGGTCTGGCCCTGGGGCCTTTCCTTTTTATCGCCTTCAAGGATCAGAAAAAGCTGCTGGGGCTGCTGCTCTTTCTGCAGGCGGGGGCGCTCTTTTTCTGGTCGGAGATGCAGACGGATTACTACCTCTCCCTGATCGGCAGTTTTGTTGTGGGGCTCTTTACCACCTCCATCTGGTCGCTGACCTACAGCCTGCTGCAAAGTGCCGTCGACAAGGCCTATTACGGCCGGGTCATCGCCTACAACGACATGGTGTTTCTGCTGACCAACGCCGCCATCAGCCTGATGATCGGCATTCTCGCCCAAAGCGGCGTGGCGCTGGAGCACATCACCGCGGTTCTGGCCGGACTCTTTTTGCTCAGCGCCCTCTATTTCCGGCTGATCCGGAGCAAAATCACCGCCTAAACGATGACGATTTAATAACTTTGGTGTATCATAAAGCCATTACGTATGGAAGAGGGATTTCGTGAAGTTCAGTGTCAGAAACATCCTACTGGGCACAATACTGTTTATGGGCGCGACGGCGGGTGCCGGGTATCTGCTCAATCAGCTGACCGACCGGCACATTGACCAGATCAAGGAAGACAACTACCGCGAAGTGGCCCACTCCATGCGCCAGAGCATCCAGTCCCACATCAAAGAAAAGCAGTCCTCCATGCTCAGCATCGGGCTGAGCATCGCGGGCAGCGAAATGATCGCCGACTTCCTCTCCGGACGCGCCGCCCCTCCGGATCTGAAAAAACTCTCCCAAAGCCTTAAAGACGAAACGGACTATAAAAATGTCTGGTTCCACGTCGTGGACAACCAGGGAATCAGCCGCTACCGCAGCTGGACCTCCAAAACCGGTGATTCCCTGCTGGATAAGCGCCTGGATGTGGTGGAGATGATCGAACGACCCGCCATCCGCAACACGATCAGCACCGGGATTTTTACCATGACCTTTAAATCCCTGGTTCCGGTTTTTGATACGAAAAAACGTTTTCTGGGCAGCTTTGAAACCATCGCCCACTTTAACTCCATCATCAAAACCCTCCGCGAGCACCGGGTGGAGACGGTGATTTTGGTGGACCCTTCCTATAAAAAGCAGCTCTCCAAGGCCCTGACCGGCACCTTTATCAAAGACTACTATCTGGTTAATGCCGACGCCAAACCGGAGCTATTGCGCTACCTTCTGGGGTGCGATTTTCCCAAGCTCATGGGGATGAACGACTACATGATCACGCCCGAGCATCTGGTGACCCTCTACATTCTTCCGGATATCGAAGGCAAACCCATGGGCTATTTCCTGCTCTTTAAAGAGCTCAAAAGCCTCGATTTCAGCAACATCGAGTTTTTCCGGCAGGCGCTCAAAACCTCCGTCACCCTGGGCTTTGCGGTCATTGTGGCCGTCTTGCTGCTGGTCATGATCTGGCGCCGTGCCCGTCAGACCCGCACCATCAACCAGCGCCTGGAAAAGATGGTCAAACAGCGCACCACGGAGCTGATGGAGCTAAACCGCAACCTGGAAAAACGGGTACACGACGCCGTCAGCCAGCAGCGCCAGCAGGAGCAGTTCCTGATCCAGCAAAACAAGCTCGCCTCCATGAGCGAGATGCTCACCAATATCTCGCACCACTGGCGCCAGCCGCTGAATGTTTTGGCGTTGAATATCCAGGACATCGGCGACGCCTACCGATTCGGCGAACTCAATCAAACCTATCTCGACGAGGCCATCAGCCAGTCCATGGGACAGATCAACTACATGTCCAAGACTATCGACAACTTCAAAAACTTCTTTGACCATACGTCTGAAAAGAAAGAATACAGCCTGGAAGAGACGCTCGAGCATGTCCTCACCCTGCTCTATCCGGAGATCAGCGGTGCCGGAATCACCATTGTCAAATTCATCAAGCCCGTCACCATCGTCGGCAATGAGAGCGAACTGCGCCAGGTGCTGCTCAATGTTGTGACCAACGCCATCGAGGCGATTGCCCGCAGCGGTCTTTCCGACGGACAGATCACGATCATGACCAAAAGCACGAAGAAACAGGTCACCATTACCGTCGAAGACAACGCCGGCGGTATCGACGAAGCGATCAAAGAAAAAATCTTCGAACCCTACTTTACGACCAAGTTCAAATCCAAAGGGGTGGGGCTGAGCCTCTATATGTCCAAGATCATCGTCGAAAAGAGCATGGAGGGCAGTCTGGAAGTCGAAAACACCGCCTCCGGAGCGAAGTTTGTCCTTACCTTCCCCATTTCCAAATAAACCGGTTTTTCGCTACAATCGCCCCAAAACTTCCCAAGAGGCGGCCAGCAGATGATCCAGCGATTCAAGACCAAACAGATCATGGTGGGCGGCGTGGCCGTCGGCGGCGACGCACCCATCAGCGTCCAGTCCATGACCTTCTCCAAAACCCGTGACGTCGAGGCGACGGTGGCGCAGATCAACCGCCTGCACTTCGCTGGATGCGACATCGTCCGGGTCAGCTGCCCCGACATGGAAGACGCCCTGGCCCTGGCGGAGATCAAAAAACGCATTGCCCTCCCCCTGGTGGCTGACATCCACTTCAACCACAAGATCGCCCTGGAAGCGGCCAAGGTGGTCGACTGCATCCGGATCAATCCCGGCAACATCGGCAGCCACGACAAAATCAAAGAGGTGGTCAAGGCCTGTAAAGAGCGTAACATTCCCATCCGGATCGGCGTCAACGCCGGAAGTCTCGAAAAGGAGATCGAAGCCAAATACGGCGCCACCTCCGAGGCAATGATCCAATCTGCGCTTTATCATATTAAGCTCCTGGAAGACCTGGACTTTACGGACATCAAGGTCTCCATGAAGGCCAGCGACGTCGAGCGCACCGTGGCCGCGTATCGCGGTCTGCGCCCACTCGTAGACTACCCCTTCCACCTGGGTGTCACCGAGGCGGGCACCACCTTCCACGCGACGATCAAATCGGCCATCGGCCTAGGCGCCCTGCTGCTCGACGGCATCGGCGATACGATGCGCGTCTCCATCACCGGCGAGCTGGAAGAGGAGATCAAGGTGGGCAAGGCGATCTTAAAAGATGCCGGCGTGCATAAGGAGGGGGTCAACATTATCTCCTGCCCCACCTGCGCCCGCCTCGAAGCGGACCTCGTCAGCGCCGTGGCCGAAGTGGAAGAGCGCACCAAACACATCAAGGTGCCCCTCGACATCTCCGTCATGGGCTGCGTGGTCAACGCCATCGGCGAGGCCAAACACGCCGACGTGGCCATCGCCTACGGCAAGGGCTCAGGGTTGGTCATGCGCCGCGGCGAAGTGGTGGCCCGCCTCGATGAAAAGGACCTGGTCAAGGTCTTTTTAGACGAAGTGGAAAAGGCTGCGGTGGAAAAGAAGGGGTAATTCCGCTATACTTTTCCAAGGTTGAAGTCATTGTTAGCGATGATGTAACACCCACACAAGGCCCTGTAAGTCTCAGAGGTAGAGCGGGGGGCGCAACTGCGCCGCCGTGTCGCAGCAATCGAAAGCTGCCGGGGTCTTTACTTAAAAACTCATAGCCCTCCGAAATGCATTCTTTTAACCTCAGCTTCTTGTGTCCCCTGATGACTTGGCAGAACCATCGATTATAAGCTTCGGATGGAAGGCGTAATCCAGGATAAACCCCCTTGACAAATCGGTTTCAATCCGCATCCGGAGAAGGTTCCGGATGGAAAGAGAAGACGTTCACCTGCAGATCTACACCTGGTTAGGGCACTTTACTTGACTCACTACCTGGTTAATCTGAAAGGATATTTTTCAAGCAATCCATCAACTCACTCTGTTCTCCCCAAAAACCTTGACCGCTCTCCTGGGCTAGAGCCTCAAGCCGAACATACTCTTTCGCTGAAAATTTATCGGCAAACACAAACCCTGATTTAATGAGCTCTTCATTAACATACATAGATACTTTTTTATCGTGCAAACTGATGGTACAGTCTTGAAAATTCCCATAAAAATCTTTTTTGGCACTAACTCTTATAATTTTGCTTAGATATATCCCTAAATGGCGAAGCTCTGTTTTTGCTTTTTTTTCAAGCTCATCTAG
>QKHD01000297.1 GCA_003250175.1 Helicobacteraceae bacterium | reverse complement strand
CGTACCCGTGCCGCACCGACACCCACAAACATCTCGATAAAGCTGGACGCCGACACGCTGAAAAAGGGTACGTCCGCCTCACCGGCTACGGCTTTGGCCAGCAGGGTTTTACCGGTTCCCGGAGGGCCCACCAGCAAAATCCCCTTGGGAATCTTCGCACCCAGTTCGATGTAGCGGTCCGGAAAGCGCAGGAAGTCGATGATCTCTTTGACCTCTTCCTTGGCTTCGTCATTGCCGGCCACATCATCAAACTTGACATCCGGTTTTTCGGAATTGACCAGACGTTTGCTGCTGCCGATTCCCAGCATGCCGCCGCCCATGTTTTTCTGCATGCGGCTGGTTAGCAGCATCCAGATACCGAAGAAAATAAAGATGGGAAGAACCCAGCCGAAGAGAAGGTCTGATAGCCAGTTCTCTTCGCTTACCCCGCTATAGGGTACTTTTTTCTCTTCCAGAAGAGGAAGCAGCGTGGGGTCCGGCTCGATTCGTTTGACCACGTAGGTGGTGCGCACGCCACCCTCGTCATGATTGGCCCGGATCATGCTCTGGCCGATGGCGACATAGTCTACGTCACCGTTTTTGATCCGCTCTTTAAAGTCGTAGTAGCTCAGGTTTTTAGTGACTTTTTTCATGTTCTGGCCGTTATCTGCCAGGGCGCCACTACTGCCGTCGTCTGAAAAGTTCTTAAAAATCAAAATGGCAATAATGGAAAAAATAGCAAAAATCAGGATCGGATTTTGGTTAAAAAAATTATTTCCCGGTTTTTGATCGCGATTATCTTCTTGTTTCATATATCCTCTTTCCGATAGATGAGACTTACCCACTCCCCTTCGACAATCCGGTCGATCAGGTGAAGCGATGCGTACATCTTTTGTACTTTGGTCTCGTATTTTTCTAAAATCCCCGAAAGAACCACCAGCCCACCGGGTTTGGTATGCTGCGTAATCTCTTTTTTCAGGTATATAAGTATATCACTTACGATATTAGCCACCACTACATCGTAATCACCATCGGCATCCTGGATGGAACCTTCCCAGATGGCTTCACTCTCCACCCCGTTGGCAGCCAGGTTTTCCGTGGCATTCCGGATGGCGTCGGCCTCGATATCACACAGTGAAACTTTTGCGCCCATTCGGGCCGCCGCGATACTCAAAATTCCGCTGCCGCAGCCCACATCCAGCAGGCGCATCCCAGGTGTTACATATTTTTCGATCGCCTGCAGACAGACACGGGTCGTCGCATGGTGCCCCGTTCCGAAACTCAGATCCGGATCAATGGCAATGTCATCGGTATCGGGCACAGCGTCATGCCAGGTAGCACGGATGTAAAAACGGCCCAACTGAAAGGGTACAAAGCCCTCCTTGTATTTCTGGATCCAGTCTTCATTGGCTTGGCGTAAACTAGTGATTTTTACAGGGATCGGCTCCCCAAAAATCTCTTCGAGTGATGCGGCATAGAGGCGGATGGCTTCTTCGTAGGAGGCAGGATCGTGTTCGGTGCGCAGGATTAGTTGGTCTTCCCGACGTTCAATCGCTTCGCCGGAAAGGTCTAAAAGGTGGCTTTCAAACAGATCGACGTACGCGTCGGCCGTGGTGACGACCAGTTCGTAATAGTATCGATCCATTCAGGGGTTATACGTTTTCTTCGCCGAGAACGGCGCCCAGTTTCTCTTTGAGTACTTGTGGGGTGAAGGGTTTGACGATGTAGTTGTTTACGCCGGCTTTAAGCGCCGTAATAACTTCCGTCTTTCCCCCTTCGGTGGTAACCATGATGATGGGCATGTCTTTGTATTTTTCTTCGGCCCGTACTTTCTTTACCAGTTCCAGTCCGTTCATTTCGGGCATGTTCCAGTCGGTAATGAGCACGTCGATGTCCGGATTGGCTTGCAGCACATCCCATGCTTCCAGGCCGTGCTCGCCTTCAAACAGATCTTTGTAACCCAGACGGTTGAGCGTGTTTTTGATGATCCGTCTCATTGTTGAACTGTCATCGACTACGAGTATTTTCAAAGCCCTCTCCTTTGTGAACGTCTATTTTCCGCTTTTACCTTAAATTGTGAAATTATCGTTTAAGTGAGTTTAAAAGCTTCTTTAAGATCCAGCTTACCTTCATAATAAGCTTTTCCTATGATGACCCCATAAACCTCACCCGCCGACTGCAGCCGTTTAATATCCTCCAGCGAACTCACCCCGCCGCTGGCAATCGTATCCACTCCGCTTGCACGGGCAATATCAAGGGTAAAATCGACATTTACTCCCGTAAGTGTACCGTCACGGCCGACATCGGTGCAGATAATGGCTTCCACACCGGCATGGGCGAACTCCTTGGCCAGATCGGTTGCTTTCATGGTGCTGGTCTCGGCCCAGCCTTCCACGGCCACGTAGCCGTCGATGGCATCGATCCCCACGGCGATGGGATATTTTTTTGCCATGGCTTTGACAAACTCCGGATCTTTCACAGCGATAGAGCCCAGAATCAGGCGGTTGATCCCCAGATCAAGGTAGCGCTGAATGGTTGCTTCGTCACGGATACCGCCGCCCAGTTGTATCTTCAGATTGGTCGCTTCACGGATTTTTTTGATCTGTTCCAGATTTTTCGGCTCGCCCGCAAAGGCACCGTTGAGGTCAACCACGTGCAGCCATTCGCTGCCCGCCTCTTCAAAAAACTTGGCCAGCTGATACGGCTCGCTGCTGTAGATTTTGGCACTCTCCATAAGGCCTTTGGTCAGGCGTACCGCCTGGCCGTCTTTTAGATCGATCGCGGGAAAAATGGTCATCGTAGCTCCACAAAATTTTTAAGAATCTTCAACCCCGTCTCATGACTTTTTTCCGGGTGGGGTTGCAACCCGTAGATATTTTCCCGTCGCACGGCGGCGGTAAAGGTCTCGCCGTAATCAGCGCTTCCGATAACGTAGCGTGAATCACAACTGGCGTGATAGGAGTGGACAAAATAGAGGTAAAAGGCCTCCGGAAGTCCGGCAAAAATCGGATCATCCGTACGACTCATACGATTCCAGCCCATATGGGGGATTTTCAGATGGAGGTTTTTGTCGTTGTTGCGAAAATGCACCACTTCACCGGGAATGAGGGAAAGGCCGACAGCACCCCGGGACTCTTCGCTCTTTTCAAAGAGCAGCTGCATGCCCAGGCAGACACCAAAGAGGTAGTTGCCACTTTGGGCAAAGGCTTTAATGGCCTCATCCAAGCCACCTTCGGCCAGATGTTCAGCCGCATCGTTAAAGGCACCGACGCCGGGCAGAATCAGCTTGTCGCAGGCTTTGATCTCCTCCGGAGTACTCACCACCTTGGCAACTGCTCCGATTTTGGTCAGGGAGTTTCTAAGACTCGCGATATTGCCCATTTTGTAGTCAATGATCCCGATACTCACCCTTCAACCTTTGTGTTCTCTTCATCCTCTTTGACATTGGTCCGGTGGATATAAAAGGCCAGTGCGACGATCAGGATGGCGACGCCACCGACGATATACATGGCATAGATCAGCTGGGTCGGGTCGGTCAGCGCCGATTTGAAAACCAGCATCAGCGCTTCAATGGCTAGGGCAATGATAATCGAGCCGATAAATTTGGCCATGGTCTTGTTCTGGAGGCTGGTGCTCCGTTTGTAGCGGCCCAAAACCTCCTCTTCAAAGATCGTCTTGACCAAGTCGAATATGGCAAGCGCCAGGGTTAATAGAATGGTCGATTCGAAGATATGCTTGAGATCAATATCCGCCGGATGGCTGCCATACTCAAAGAGCGAGGCCGTTCCTTTAAAGAGCAGCAGCAAGGCCACCCCGAAAAGAACCAAGGATATCAACCCGTAAATAACCTTGTTGAAGGTAATAAAGGTGCGGCCGATAACACTGGGATAGAGAATCTTGACCACGTCTTTGAGTGCCACATCAATCACCACGATGTACTGCAGCTGGCGTTTTTCGTTGTAGACCGGCATGGAGGCACTGACGGTTAGTTTATTGGTCAGCAGTGACGGATACGGGTCGGTCATGATCGCCCGCTTCTGGCGTACCGCATTGTAGTAATAAGCCCGGTGAGATCGGTTAACCCCCCGGTCGTGTCGGCGCAGAGCCCGGGAAGGCGAGATTGTGTCACTGACCTGATTCCCCTTGGCATCAAGCACATAGAGGGCTTCCACGAAGTCCGCTTCCTTCCGGATGCTTTTAACGCCGGCCATGATGTTTTCCAGGGTGATGCTGGGGAGGGATGAGGGAATATTGCGCTGTAAGAGGTAGGTCAGGTAGGCGCGGATCTGAACCCGCGACTCGTTAAATTGGGAAATTTCGTTAATGTGCATTCGCTTGGCTTGCTCCCGTTTTTAAAGTGTTCCGAGGTTGGTGGTCAGGCGCAGGGTACCGACGGGGCCGTTTGGCTCCAAGGTCACCTTGACGTTGGTGGCCAGGCGTCGACCGACCAGGTCACCCTTGATGGAGTCCATCAGGTGGTAAAAGCTCTTGGTCGGCGGTGTGTCCAGTACGGCGATCTCTTTGTCCGCGATCTCTTTCACAATGTGTTTTACCAGTTGGTGATAGAGAATCTTGTTACAGGCCCGCTGGGTTTTGTACGGGCGCATCATCTCGATATTTTTAATGTAGGCGTCGCGTTCGTGCTCTTCATACTGGGGTGAGTTCTGAATCTGCTCAATCAGAGCATCGACCCGGCTGTCGTAACGTTTGAGCTCACTTTCAACCCGCTCGATAATGGCGGGATCGTTCTGGGTGATAACGTCGAGCATCTGCTGATCGTGCAGCATCTCCTTGGGGTAGTCGAAGGCTAGTTTATTACCGTGCCAGTTGTTTTTGTCGCTTAGAAGCAAAAATAACTTGACCGCGCTGGGAATGTAGACATATTTGTCCGGTTTTCCCTTGATAAAACGTACGCCGGAAGGGGAGATAAAGGGCCGATGGCCGGTAAACTGCAGCTTGATCATAAGAAACTACCTTAATATTGAAGACGAAATGGTTGTGATAATATAACAAAAAAATCATTGAGATAGAGAAACACGAATGAGTATCCTGAAAAAAACCGAGAATTTTATCAACCGCGAGCTCTCCTGGCTTCGTTTCAATACCCGCGTTTTGGAAGAGGCAAAAAACACCAAGCACCCTCTTTTGGAGCGCCTCAAATTTATCGCCATCTACGGCACCAACCTGGACGAGTTCTACATGATCCGGGTCGCAGGTCTGAAAGAGATGTACAAAGCGGGCCTCAACACCAGTTCCGCCGATGGCCTCACCACCCGCGAGCAGCTCACTGAAATCCGGAGCTACCTGCATGATGAACTGCTTGAAGTCGAAAAGACTTACAACGAGATTCTGAGCGAACTGGAAAAGGAATCTGTCTCTTTCAAAACCTACGAAGAGCTGACCAAAGAGGAGCAAAAGGCCGCCGACGACTTCTTCTACTCCCACCTCTACCCGGTTATCATTCCCATCGCGGTCAACCCGACGCACCCTTTTCCCCACTTTAACAACCTCAGCTTCGCCATGGCGATCAAGCTGGAGGAAGAAGGCACGGGCGATATCCGCTTCGGTCTGATCCGGATTCCCCGCGTGCTGCCGCGATTTTTCGAAACCTCCGGAACCTTTGTCTCCGTCGAATCCATCGTCTATGCCCACGCCAAGGATATGTTCACCGGTTTCACCCCGGTGAGTCGTGCCAGTTTCCGCGTAACCCGCAACGCCGATATCGTCATTGAAGAGGAAGAGGCCGACGACTTCATGGACGTTTTGGAAGAGGGTCTGCGCTCTCGCCGCAAGGGTGAGGTTGTCCGTCTGGAGACCCGCACCACCAGTGATACGGAGCTGATCAACTTCCTCACCTCCCACCTTAAAGTGGACGAGGCGGATGTCTATTTCTACACCACGCCGCTCAACTACGGCGCCCTGTGGCAGGTCGTGGGCAACAAAAACTACGCCCACCTGCTCAACCCGCCCTATACCCCCAAAACCCTGCCGCCGTTCCATGGCAGCAAGAGCATCATGCGCAGCATCGAAGAGCGGGACGTCATGCTCTTCCTTCCCTATGAGAGCTTTGATCCCGTTGTCCGTTTTATCAAAGAGGCCACGGAAGATCCGGATGTATTGGCCATCAAGATAACCCTCTACCGTGTGGGCAGCAACTCCCCCATCGTCAAGGCGCTGATCGAAGCGGCCAAAGAGGGCAAGCAGGTGACCGCCGTGGTTGAACTCAAAGCCCGATTTGACGAGCAGAACAACCTCAAATGGGCCAAGGCCCTGGAAGATGCGGGTGCCCACGTTATCTACGGAATCGTGGGGCTTAAAATCCA
>QKHD01000179.1 GCA_003250175.1 Helicobacteraceae bacterium | reverse complement strand
GACGGCGAACTAAAAGCATTGGGTGTCACGGACGGCTGCTGCGCCGCCGGAGCGACGTACTGCCATACGGAATACCCCAAATAAAGGACAAACGATGAAATGCAAACCAAAAATTTTCTCCCTGCTGGCTGTGGCGGGGATGGTGTGGCTGCTGCAAGGATGCGGTGGCGCCACACCCCATAATCATCAAACCACTATGCCACGCTTCCAAAGTGTCCATCCGGAGCAGGCGGTACTGCTGCAATCCGGAGAGGACAAAACAAGCTGCTCCATCTGCGGCATGCACCTGCCCAGTTTTTACAAAACCAACCATGTGCTGGAGTTTGCCAGCGGTCAGGTGTTTCAGTTTTGCTCCATTCACTGCCTGAGTGATGCCATGGAGCACCAGCTGGATGATGCCCAGCGCAAAAGCATAACGGCCATCAAGGTGGTCGATGCCGCAACCCTGCGATGGATTAACGCCAAAACAGCCCACTACGTGATTGGCAGCAACCGCCCCGGAACCATGTCCATGGTGAGTAAATACGCCTTTGGTTCTAAGGCCGATGCCCAGGCGTTTGCCGCGCAGTTCGGCGGTGAGCTTGGAGGCTTCGATGCGGCCTACGACAAGGCGGCCGGCGTCTTTAGTCGAAAACACGGGCATTGATAGTTTCATCTAATCTGTGATAAAACTACACATAAAATTTTGGAGCATGCCGTGAACCGCCTGAGACGATGGCTCGGATACACTGTCTTTTTCGCCCTTTTCGGGGTGATGGCCATCTCCATGGTCACGGCGCTCGTCCTTCCGGAGCAGAACAAACTCTCCGGAATCTATGCGTTAGATCAGGGCACCATCGTGCTCTATGAGAGCGATGCTCCGGAGCAAGAGGGAAAACAGAAAATCCTCACGGAAAAAAACACCCTCTACACCCACGTGATCCATTTCGGTTACGGGGTGATTAAAGAGCGGATGCTTGAGCCCCGCTCCTACCATGCCCTCGATCTTACCTCCGATATTTTCTACCCGCCCAAACACCGTTTCGCTTAACGGAGAACCCCCTTTTACACCCCGTGCCATTCTGCACAGACGTTGAATTATCCGTGTCTAAGGCGCGTAGTACCCGTTAGGCTCTTCACAATCGGTCTGAAACCAGACAATTAACATTTAAAAATTTTTTTTCGTGGAGAGAGAATGAAACGAATTATGATGCCATTTATTTATGGCTCCCTGGCCATGGCGGCCATGGGGAGCGATGCCGCAACAGAAAAAGTTGCCTTTGACACCCTGAGTGTGACCGCTACCAAGGTCGAACGACCGACCAAAGAGGTTCCGGAATCCATTTCTGTGATTGACTCCATTGCCATTGACGAACGCCAGGTGGCCAATATCTCCGATGCGATTAACGACATGCCCGGTGTTTTTGCCGTAAGCACCAACGGCGGGTATGATTCCCGTCTGATTATCCGCGGTGCCGGTCTCAAGGCGCCTTACGGTGTACGTGAAATCATGGTTGTACGCGACGGTGTGCCCATGACCGATCCCGACTCCTTTTCCCGTTTCGACTACATCGATATGCAGGATTTGGAGCGTATCGAGGTAACCAAAGGGCCGGGTTCCGTCTTTGCGACCAACGCCAGCGGCGGGGTGATCCAGCTCATTTCCAAGTCGGTTTTTTCCGATCTGTCGGACCGGGTCAAAATCGGTGTGGGGAATTTTGGAGCCAAAAATCTGCACGGCCGTGTAAGCGGGCAGATGAGCGAAAACAACTACCTCTCCCTCACCGCATCCATGCGGGAGCTGAACAACGACTGGCGTAACCACAACGAGTACGACAGCCAGAACTTCAGCCTCAAGCATGGCTACAAGATGGACGAAGGGGCCAAGCTGGAGACGGAGTTCAGCTACTCCATCGCCAACATGGAGATTCCCGGAAGCATGGATGAGGTGCAGTACGCGGAGTTTGAAAAGAGCGGCAAGCAGACGGACAATAACTCCCAGTGGAAGCACAGTGCCCGGGATTCCAAGATCCGGTTCTTTAACACCCGCTATGAAAAAACCGTGGGCGACTTGATCATGAAACCCCGCTTTTATGCCAACTCCTGGGATCACTTCCACCCGGTTACCGGATTTATCAACGACTCCAAAAACAACCTCGTCTACGGGGCTGACCTGGAATTCAACCTGGGGCACAACCTGACCAGCGACAAGGATATGCTGATCTTTGGTCTGGCCGGACGCCAGGAAGATAACAAAAACAGTAAAAAATATACCTACCGCGACTACACGGCGACCGGAACGGGGCGTATTACCGCAACCCTTTCCGATGCCAAGGGCGATCTGGCCAGCGTGGAAGACAGCATGAATAAAATCTACGGGTTCTATCTGCAGGAGAGTATCAAGCCGGTGGAAAAGGTGCTGATCGACATGTCCGTACGCTACGACACCATCAAGTTTGACAACGACGGCACGGACTACATCAGCTACAGCTATCCCCTGGGTAAATATACGGTTCTGGGGACTCCGGAGGCCTTTGAGATGCGAGAGACCTATGACCTGCTTTCAGCCAAACTGGGTGTCTCCTACGGTATTACCGAGCAGACCAATATTTTTGCCGTAGTCGCCCGGGCCAATCAGGCGCCGACGGGCAGCGAGATCAGCACCTACAAAGAGACCAACCCGGGCGAGCTGCTCGATGCCTCCACGACGGTCAACTACGAAGTCGGTGTCAAGCACCGATCCCAGGAGTTCAGCATGGACTTCTCCCTCTACCAGATGAAAGTCAGTGACGAGATCGTCGGTACCAGCATCATGGGGACAACCTATTACGACAATGCCGGTGAGACGGAGAAAAACGGTGCGGAACTGGCGCTGGCCTACAGCTTTGACTCCGGATTTAACCTGGGGGCTACCTATACCTACAGCGACTACAGCTTTGTGGATTTCACCGATAGCAACGGCGATTATGCCGGGAACCAGCTGCCCTATATTCCCAAGGAACAGTACACCTTAAGCGCAGGCTACATGGGCATCTCCGGACTGCAGGCGCGGGTCAATACCACCACCTGGGGCGAGTACTACATGGACAACGCCAATACGGAGAAATACAAAGGGTATGAGCTGATCACCAATGTAATGATCGGATACAAGATGGACGGTCATATGTTCCAGCTCAATGTCAACAACCTCATGGATACACGCTACGCAGTTGAAGTCACCAAGGACACCAGCGGAAACTACGACTACGCGGCCGGATCACCCCGAAACATGATGGCCACTTACACCTACACCTTCTAAGGAGCGATCATGGTCAAGGAACAAAAACGGGGCCGCAGCGACATCTACGGATGGCCGCTGGTCGGGTTCTTATTTAAAAACGGGCGTTTTATATTGGGGCTCCGGATAGCGGTGTTTGCACTCTTTGTCTACGGGGTGCTCTATGGATTCGCCCATCCGGAGGTGGATAACACCTTTACCCGCTACCTTTTCTGGGGACTCTTCTGGTCCTTTTTCATGGTGGTGACCCTGGGCAGTCTGGGACGGATTTTTTGCGGCATCTGCCCCCACGGATTTATGGGTAAATACCTCACCAAGTGGGGGTTGAAAAAAGAGATGCCCAGATGGATGAAAAACCCCTTTATCGGGCTGATGCTGATCTTTATCGGCTGGTGGGGCGTCTATTACGCCGCTCCGGATCTCTACAAGGGGCCGATGGCCACGGCGATCTTTTTTACGGTGCTGACCCTGCTGGCCGGCGTCGTCTATTTTGTCTACAAGGATATGGGATACTGCAAAAGCATCTGCCCCATCGGCAGCCTGACCCGAGCCTATCACCGGGTCTCCTTTACCTGGCTGGGTACGTATAAGGCGAGCTGTCAGGAGTGTAAAACCTTTGATTGTGCCAAGGCGTGTGATTACAACCTCAAACCCTTTACTTTTGATAATAAAAACTCCATGGGGGATTGCGCCCTGTGCATGGATTGTGCTTCGGCCTGCGAGGCGGTGAGTTTCAAGGTGAAAAAGCCTTCCTTCTCCCTCTTTAAGAAGTTTAATGTCAATAAGTTTGAGGTCTGGACCTACCTGCTCATTACCGCGGCCATCAGCGTCACCATGAGTTTCCACCACGCCCTGGGCCGTGTGGCCATTGCCGACAGTTACCCCTGGGCCAAAACGGCGGAGTTTTTCCAGGGCTTTATGAGTTTCGGCTCCCTGGATGCGGTGGGAATCTTTGCCTTTATCTATGCGACGGCGGTTACCATCGGCCTGACCTATGCCGGAATGTACGCGGCCTCTAAGGTCCTCAAGGCGGACTTCTCCCAGGTCTTTTACTCCCTGGGCTATGCGTTGGCTCCGATTTTTATCATCGGCGGATTGTCGCATCTGTGGGAGTTTTTCTTCCTGCACACCTATGCCAATATCGTCAACGGATTTATCCAGGGCTTTGGCCTGGGTATGGAGCCGGTTAAAAACCTTGCCACCCGAAAAGATATGTGGCTGCGACTTTTCGATCTCTTTACCTATCTGGCGATTGTCTGGGCACTGGTGATTATGGCCAAGCGGGTCCGGATGTTTGAAGCGGCCAAAGGGGCCAAGGTGGCAGCCTTTTTCCTGGCCTCGGCCTTTATCATCTTCTACCTCTGGCTCAACCTTTATAAAGGGTACGCCTTCGCCACCTACGGGGCGAAAAAATCGGGCCATAGCCATGGTAGCCACGGTAACCATGCCGCAGCCGCCATGTTCCAGACGGCTCCGGAGGGTAAGGCGGTGCTGCTGCAGCAGGGGGATCAGCGCGAACACTGCCCCAACTGCGGCATGCACCTGCCCACCTTTTACAAAACCAACCACGCCGTCACCTTTAAAAACGGAGTTTCCCGGCAGTTTTGCTCCATGCACTGTCTGGTCGACGCCATGGAAAACGGTCCGATCAAGTCCGATCGCGGGTTGATTAATACCATTCAGGTGGTAGATACCAACGGCCTAAAGCTGATCGATGTCAACCGGGCCTGGTATGTCGTGGGGAGCCGTCAGCGCGGAACCATGTCCATGGTGAGCAAGTATGCTTTCACCTCCAAAGAGGCGGCCGAAGCCTTTGCCGCTGAAAAGGGCGGCCGGGTCATGAACTTCCGTGAGGCCTACCTGGAGGCACTCAAGGATTTCGGGGCCAAGCAGACCCGCTGATTCCACTTTCGGATTCTGTCAACGTATGGTAATATTGACCAAAAAAAGTAAGGCAGAATCCGCATGTTTCAAACCCTCTCCTTTGTAATCGTCTTCACGGTTCTCGGGATCGGCTTTTATCACAGCGGCGACTTCACGCTGATTACGGCCGGTGTCGCGATCTTTATGCTGGGAATGATCTTTATGGAGGGGGGCTTCAAGGCCTTCAGTGGGGGCATCCTCGAAGCGATTTTAAAAAAGACCACCAGTACCATGGGGCGCTCCATCGCCAGCGGATTCGTCTCCACCTCGATTGTACAAAGCTCTTCGCTTATCTCCGTCATTACCATCTCCTTTCTCTCCGCCGAACTCATGGGTCTGCGCGAAGCCATTGGTATTTTGCTGGGTGCCAATATCGGCAGTACAACAACCGCCTGGCTGGTGAGCGCCTTTGGTCTCAAAATCAAGATTTCCGCCTACGCCCTGCCCATGCTTGTATTTGGGGTTATTCTGAAATTTACCCGAAGCCGCGGAAGCCGCGGGGTGGGGGACATTCTTCTTGGGCTTGGCCTGCTTTTCATGGGGATCGACGACATGAAAAACGGTTTCGAGGCGATCAAGGACAGCATCGATCTGGCCCAGTACGCCATGGAGGGCTTTACGGGTCTGATGGTCTATATTCTGATCGGTATTATCGCCACGGTGGTGATCCAGTCCAGCGGGGCGACCATGGCGATTGTGATCGCGGCCCTGGCCAGCGGGCAGATCACCTATGAAAATGCCCTGGCCCTGGCGATCGGCTCCAACATCGGGACGACCGTTACGGCGATTTTGGGTTCCCTTACCTCCAACGAAAACGGCAAGCGTCTGGCCTTGGCCCACTCCATTTTTAATATTCAGACCGGTCTGGTGGCGGTGATTTTGCTTGGGCCGCTGATCTATGTGGTCGATCTGGTGGCGGCCTCTTTGGGGATCGCTCCGGATGACTACGCCATGAAGCTTTCGCTTTTTCACACCATCTTTAACATCATGGGCGTGCTTATTATGCTGCCGCTGGTGGACTGGATGGTACGCTTTTTAAATAAACGTTTTACCCGGGTCAAAGAGGCGGTGGACAAACCCCTCTACCTCAACAACGAGATCATGAAAATTCCCGATGCGGCCATTCCCTCCCTGTTGCGGGAGACGGAAC
>QKHD01000340.1 GCA_003250175.1 Helicobacteraceae bacterium | reverse complement strand
ACCATAATCCACCATGACAACTCCTTGGATTTTATTGGTATCAGTATAGCCAAGAGAGTTGAGCTTTTACCGGGATCGCCCTTTTAACACCAGGAGCTGAAGATCATATGATCCGGAGCTTTTTTGGCGCATTTTTTGAGCGAAGTCATCAGGGTGGCGATGTCGTCTTCGTCGATCTTGCCCTTGAGCCGGTCAAAATCCACGGTCAGCGACGCGGCGCTGACACTAAGAAGCGGAAAGCGGCCGGAGCGGCCGATACGGTCTTTGGCTTCGATGTAGCCGCGCTCTTTATCCTTGGTTTCGTAAAAGCTCTCCACGTCCTTTTCAAACCGCTCCACGGTAATGGCGACGTCCGCAGCGGCCGTCTCAAACCCGTGGTCGTCCCCCAGCACGCACCCCATGAAAAAGTCGTCCCCGCCGATGTGGCCGATAAAATAGTTGGACTTCTTAAAACGCCGCCGCAGAATATCCGCAAAGAGCAGGATCACCCGGTCGCCGTTGCGAAAGCCGTAGGTGTCGTTGTAGGGTTTGAAGTCGTTGAAGTCAAAGTAGGTAAAGAGCACCTGCCCCGTATGCTCCTCCACGCGAGCGAGCATAAACTCCTCCACGTTTTTATTGCCGGGGAGTTTGGAGAGGGGGTTTTGGTTGCGCGCGTCGACGATGTCTTTCTGGCTGAGGTACTCCAGAATATTTTTGGCGTCGATAAATCCGTGATACTCGAAGTTTTTGGTCACGATCACCCCGCCCGCTTTGTTGTTAAAGGAGAAGGCCTTGATGATCTTGGCGATGTCGGTGTTGATCTCCACGCTGGAGCACTCCGTCACAAAATCGCCCAGCTTTTCGCCGATCTTTTTATTGGCCAGGAGGGAGTTGCCGTAGGGGTTGTAGATGTATTTGCGCAGGTTTTTCTCCTGCAAGATTCCCACGGCGCGGTTCAGGTCGTCGACCACGACCACGTGGGAGTAGTTGGAGCTTTTGAAAATCTCGAAAATCTCCTCCATCTTCGTATCGAGCCGGATCGACTCCACCTGCTTGAGGTACTTTTTGAGCACCCCCTTGTCGCCCTTGGTGCGCTTGTCGTTTTTGGCCAGCTCCTTGATGCTCTCGTACTGCTTTTTGAGTTTGTCCGTCTGGGTCTCCGGATGGGCCACGTAAAAGCCCTGCACGCAGTCGCAGCCGATCTCCTTGCACATATAGAACTCTTCCTTGGTCTCCACCCCTTCGGCTATGACGATCGCCCCGATGGAGTGGGCGATGTTAATAATATTGGTGACAAAGAGGCGCTTTTTCGTATCCTTGAAAACGTCGGTAATAAAAAAGCGGTCGATCTTGATGTATTCGGGTTCGGAGTGATAGAGCAGCTTGAGTCCGGAGAAGCCGATGCCGAAATCATCCAGGGATATCTGAAACCCCTGCTGCTGGTAGAGGTTGAAGATGCTTTTGATCTCCACGAAGGATTTGAACTCGTACTTCTCGCTGATCTCGAAGGTGATGATGTTTTTGCTCAGCCCCAGCTCTTCCATGATCCGGGCCGTCTCTCCGGAGCGGTAGTCGTACATCTCGATGATGCGGCTGTCGATGTTATAAAAGAGGCGGGCGTGCTCGTGCAGCTCGGCACGGGTAAACTTGCGCAGCGCTTTTTCGCGCAAAATCAGGTCGATGCGGTGCAGCACCTGGTCTTCGTAGGCGGCGTTGAAAAAATGGTCAATCGACTCGAACCCCGCCTTGTCCCAATGGCGCAGCAGCGCCTCATAGGCCACCACCTTGCCGGTGGAGATATTAACGATCGGCTGAAAGGCGTAATCCACCACTTTCGCGGCCTGGAACCACTTCTCTATGGACATGCTGCGCACGCTCCTCAAATAAGCTTTTGCCGAATTCTACGCAGGGAGGGTTACCGCTTTGTGACGGTTATCAACCCGACACCTTCCCCCGCTAAAATCCCCAAAAACCCTTCACCCAAGCGGAGTATGCATGCCCCCACGCGTCGACCAGACCGTTCAAGACTTTATCAACGACCACCCTTCTCCCCTTTTGCTTATCGATCCGGAGCGTCTTAGGATTCTCCACGCCAACGCCGCCGCCAAAGCCCTTTTCGGCAACGACCCCCAGGCCCACCTCATCCAGCAGTCGCGTCTGGCCGCCATGGGGGAGATGATCGACATCATCGCCCACCAGTGGAAACAGCCCCTCAGCTCCATCTCGCTCTATTCGAGCATGCTCCGCGACGACTTCCGCGACGACCTGATCGACGCCGCCTACGTCGAAGAGGTCAGCCGCCGGATCGAAAGCCAGATCGACCACCTCATGCGCACCATGCAGGAGTTTCGCAGTTTTCTCCACGACGACAAACGGGCCGAGCCCTTCAGCATCGGCGAGACGTTGGAGAGCGTGCTCACCCTCATGCACGGCGAACTGATCAAACACCAGATCGAGCTCAGCTGCGACCCCTTTATCCCCATTAACCTCACGGGCTACCCCAACGAATTCAAACACATTTTTATCAATCTCATCACCAACACCCGCGAAGCCTTTATCTCCCGTCCGGATATCAAACGGCGCCGCATTTCCATCTACTCTTTGGAAGAGGAGAATCAACACCTGCTTTGCTTCAGCGATAACGCCGGCGGTATCCCCGAAACGCTGCTGGATAAAGTTTTCGAACCCCGCTTCACCACCAAGGCAAGCTCCGGAGGAACCGGCCTGGGGCTTTATCTGTGCAAAAAAATCGTCCGCAGACACGGCGGAGAGATCCGCGCCAGCCTTACGAAAAACGGCACGCTCTTTACTTTAAAGTTCCCAAAAATTTAAGAAAACTTTTAGCTGCAAAAACTTTCAATAGGAGTATTATTTTCGCCGCAAATCAAATTTCACACAAGGCAAACACGTGATTAATTTTTCCGTAAAGGGCTATAACCTCAAACCCTTTACACTGGAAGCAAAATACGAGATGGACCACTACCTAAAGCTGATCGAAACCGAGATCAGCGACTACACCTTCGCCTCGAACTACATCTGGCTGTCCAACGCCAGCGGGTTCTACGGTATCATCAACAACTGTTTTTCGCTCTTTATCCTCCAGTCCGACCAGCTGACCATGCTGTTGCCACCCATCGGGGAAAAACGCTTTATCAACGATGCCATCATCCAGTGCTTCGAAATCATGAACTCCGTCAACAAAGACCAGACCGCCAGCCGGATCGACTACGTCTGCGAAAGTCTGCTTGAAGGGTTCGTCAACTACCTCGAAGAGGGTACGGAGATTTTCGAAATCCTGGAAAACTACGTGGTGGAAAAACGTCTGGTCGACTACGTCTACAAAACGGAAGACCTCATCAACCTCACCGGCAGCGCCTACCACACCAAGCGCAACGAGATCAACAAGTTTAAAAAGATCTACACCGACATCGGCGTGGAGATTCTTGACCCGGCGATTCACAAAGATGCCTGCAACATGCTCTTCCAGCGCTGGATCGCCGGCCGTATGCAGTACATGCCCAAAGAGGACAACGAGAAGTTCATGGACGGGATCAGCTACGAGCGCTTCGCCCTTAAGCGGATGTTCTCCTACTTCCAGGAGCTGGGCCTTTTTGGTATCGTGCTGAAAATCAACGGCGAAGTGGCCGGATTTACCATCGGTGAAAAGCTCAGCGACACTACCGCCAGCATCATCGTCGAAAAGACCGACTTCGAAATCCTGGGATCGGCCCAGTTTATCTTCCGTGAGTTCTGCAAGGCGCTGAGCACCACCTACGGCAGCCAGTACATCAACGTGGGCGACGACATGGGCTTTGAAAACCTCAAAAAGGTCAAGATGTCCTACCGCCCCTCCAAGCTCATCCCCAAATACACGATCTACCAGAAAGTGTCATGATCCGGATCGAGCGCATCACCGACCGGCATCTGAATGCTCTGTGCGAACTGGAAGAGAAGCTCTTTGACGCAAGCAGCTTCCCCCTCTCGCGACGGGCATTTTCCTATCACATCAAGGGCAAGGGCATTCTGCTCGGCGCCTTTGAGGGTGAAACGCTGGCGGGATACATCCTGGTCTTTATGTACACCAAAAGCGGCCGTGTCTACTCCCTGGGCGTTGCTCCGGAGTTTCGCCGCAAAGGGATCGCCTCCATGCTCATGGAACGCGCCCAGGAGATCGTCATGGGTCGCCGCAAAAGCACCCTGCGCCTCGAAGTACGCAGCGACAACCTGCAGGCACGCAAACTCTACAACGAACTGGGTTTTGTCATCGAAAAAACCCTTCCCGCCTACTACCCCGACGGAGCCGACGGCCTGAAAATGGTCAAAACCCTCTCCTGAGGGAAAAAAATTAAACCCCCGGCCTCTAATGGACGATATGAGATAATAATGTTCACCAAGAGGTTCCAACCATGAAATACGCCGTCATTTTTCTGCTCATGTTCAGCTTTCTTCAGGCCGAAACGTCTGCGGATAACGAAAGTTTCATCATTCCCAATGCGCCCCTTTTAAAATCGGACCGCATCATCACCATCCGTGCCATCGGCATGGGTGTCGCCCCCATCGAGGGCATCTCCGCGGCCCAGCGTGTCGCCCTGGCCAAGCGCGCAGCCATCGTCGATGCCTACCGCCAACTGGGTGAGAAAATGTACGGCATCAAAATCAATGCCAAAGAGACCATCAAAGACGCGGTCATTACCCGATCCGTCGTCCGGACCCAGCTCAATGCCGTCGTCCGCAACGCCGAAATCGTCGAAACCGTCGTCATGGGCGACCTGTGCCAGGTCGAGATGGAGGTCCGTCTGGACGGACGCCGCTGGTACCGGGTTCTCAGCGGCTACTAAAAAAGGAGCACCATGCCACGATCCCTCGTACTCGGTACGAGCATCCTGCTGATTCTCTCAACCGGATGTAGCAAACCCGCCCCCAAACCGGACGAAACCAAAACCCCCGTCGTCATGAACAGCGCCGAGGGCGATATTCTCGGACGTCCGGAAGAGCCGGACATCCTCCCGGTCGAACACACCGAAACCCAGGAGAGCGAAACCTTCGCCCAAGCCGAGGCTCCGGCCCAGTCGCCCGCCACCATGGACGATAACGCCAGCCAGGACGCCACCGCCCTGATGGAAGCGGAAAAACCCGTAGACGAGCGCACCTACATGATGACCGACTACGACACCGCCAGCGGCGAAAAGTTTCACTACGACCGCCGCGCCTGGGGCATGAAGGTGCCGGTGATTCTCTTTATCAAGCAAGAAGAGGGGCAGGCCGCTCTTTACCTTCGCGTGGTGCTGAGCGCCCTGCTGGGTGACGCGGCGGGCAGCGAAGTGGGCTCCAGCCGTTACATTATCCGTACCGATGCCAGCCGGTTTATCCTCACCAAAGAGACACCGGGGCTAAAAACCTACAGCAAAACCACCTCCGACGGCCGTCTGGTCTGGATGGAAAAAAAGGTCACCGCCGCCGATAAAGAGTTTATGGAAGACCTGGCCAAAACCGCCTCCGTGCGCATGGAGGTACACAGCCACTTCAAACAGATCGGCACCGCCTTAAGCGCGGAAAGTGTCAAGGCCCTGGCCAACGTATGGCGCTACTACGGGGAGATCACCCCCCGCTAAAACCCCTGGGCCTGAATACGGCTCATGAGGTCGTTAAACTTCATCCCCTTGTCATCCAGAAGGCTCCGGAGCGCCGCCTTGGCCGCTTCGTAGCCCTTGGTCTCTTCCAGTTTTTTCAGCTCATCGTACAGTTCGATTACCCCGGCAACGGCGTCAGGATTGGCCCGTTTGCGGATCGAAAAATAGCCGTCGATCTCTCCGGTCTTTTTATTTACGGACGGGGTCACGCTGGCGTAGACCCAGTAGTAGCCACCGTCTTTGCGGCGGTTTTTAACAAAGGCGTTCACGTCCATCCCGTGGCGGATTTTGGCCCAGAGGAGTTTAAACACGATCTTGGGCATGTCATGGTGCCGCAGGATGCTGTGCGGCTTTCCGAGGATTTCACGCTCCGGATAGCCGGAGTATTCAAAAAACTTGTCATTTCCGGAGAGAACGACCCCCTTCGGATCGGTCTTGGACACAATACGGTGCCCCGGTTTGACTTCCACTTCGAACATTACTTCTTGGTTCCTTTTTTTGCTGGTTTAGTTGGATCTTTTTTGAGGTTTTCCAAATAGGTCTGAAGCTTGAAAAGCTCCTGGTGCCCTTCGTTGACCTTCTCCTTGTCCAGGGTTTTGAGATAGTACTTCAAAAAGGTCAGGGTGGAGTAATCGCCCTTGATCCCCGCGCTGGCGAAATACTCGTTAATCGAGCGGGAGTTGGCGGCGTGCTTCCACAGCAGCGTGTCAAACTCATAGGCGCGGTAG
>QKHD01000306.1 GCA_003250175.1 Helicobacteraceae bacterium | reverse complement strand
ATGGTGGGCAGCAGCAGGTTGGGATAGGTAAAGAGCGGTACGGGCAGACCGCCGGGAAAGATCGGCATGTAGTTGCTGCCCAGGAGCGTATGCAGGGTCTGAGAAAGGGGCGAAGCCTTGGCACTGATCTGGTAGGTGTGGGCGATCTCGTGGATCATGAGGGTTTCCAGCCAGGATTTAGAGCCGAAGTAATCGACCATGCTCACCCCAGCCCCATAAAAGACGGTGGTGTTATTGAGCACCGGCATGGCAAAGGCATTGGCGATCTGGTTGTTGGATGAGGCGAGGATCAGGCGAAGGGGTTCGTCCAGCGTAAAGCCGAACTGGGACTGGTACTCCTGATGCAAGGAGTCAATACGGGAGAAGACGTTTTGGGCATGCTCCTCATACTCCTGGGGGAAAATGACCTCCGTCGTGGGAGTCTCCACCGTGAAATAGGAAACGTCCGAGGGGTTAACATGCCCGCCCCAGAGCGATTGCAACACTACAGCCAAGCCCATGATCCATTTCATGGGAAGATTGTAGCACAGGGCGGACTCTTCGTGCCTTAGGCCGCGTTGGATGAAACGGGCGGTGTGACGGAAGCTACCGGATGAATCTGCACCAGTCCCAGGGGGGTGATGCGGGCGTCATACAGTCTGCCCGCCCGGCGCCAGTAGCGTCGGTTGGCCACAATAACCGGTTCATACGCGCTCAGCATGTCGATGGTGATTAGCATACCCCGCCTCCTACGCACCGTGCGCATTGACGTAGTAAAACGAAGAGAGAAGGATCGCGCTTTCGATCAATGCCAAAATAACCAAATCACGGTTGAAAGAGATTTTCATCTGAACCTCCAAGCGTCATAAAGTTTGTTAAGGTAAGTGTGGAGTGAAATTATAATACTTGAGTCGATTTATGTCAAGATTTTTAAAAGAAGTTAGTCAACTAAGGGGCGAGCCCTTAGTTGGATTTTTTCATGTAGGCGGCAACGAGAACGATCTGGGTTCCGTTGATCTTGCCTTCGATATATTTGGGGTCTTCGGTCAGGTGAATGTTTTTTACCACCGTGCCACGTTTGGCCGTAAAGCCCGCACCCTTGACCTCCAGGTCCTTAATCAGCGTGACCGTATCGCCCTCTTGCAAGATGGCGCCGTTGCTGTCGCGGTGAACGACGCCGTCATCCTTGGCGATACCCGCTTCGGCCCAGGCCTTGGTCTCGTCATCGAGGTAGAGCATATCCAGCAGCTCCTGGGGCCACCCTTCATTCCGGAGGGTGTAGAGAATACGGTAGGCCATCACCTGAACCGCAGGCTCCTGGCTCCACATGCTGTCGTTCAGACAGCGCCAGTGGTTGGCATCCATGCTCTCCGGATGACTCAGCTGCTCCTGGCAGGTGCCGCATACTGCGACACTCTGCTCAGCCGTACCGTCCGACGGCGCCACGGCATGGAGGTGAAGCTCGCCCTCCGCACCGCATAATTCACAGCGTCCGCCGCTGCGTGCGATCAAGGTATCCATTACGCTCATATTCTTGCCTTATCTGGTTTATTTGATCGAATTATGCATGTTTTAGTTGAAATCGCGGTTTTCGGGCAGCACGATCTCAAATTCCGCGCCGTTTTCCACGTTGCGAACCAGCAGCTGACCATGCATCCGCTCTTCGATAATGTTCTTGGCCAGGAAAAGCCCCAGCCCGACTCCGGCGGATTGAAATTTGGTCGTGTAGTAGGGCTCGAAAATACGCTCTTTGATCCCCTTGGGGATACCGCCGCCGTTATCTCGGATCACTATATGCTCTTTGGTACCCGTAATAAAGATCATACCCTGCAGCCCCGGGTCCGTTTCCCGCTGCTGCAAGATGGCCTCCTTGGCGTTGTTGATGATGCTGTAGATCACCTGCTTGATCTCATTGTAGTAGCCGGTAATCATCGCATCTTCACCCTCAAATTTGACGTGGATATTCTGCCGGTTGAACTCTTCCGTAAACATCGCCGTGGTGGAGAGCACCACCTCATGCATACTGAACCGCTGCTGCTCCTCGCTGCTCTGTACGAAGGCACGGAGGTTGTTAATGTTTTCCGACATGGCCTGAATGGTGGTCATGGAGGTGCCGATCATGTTGTCCAGATAGGCTTCGTTGATTTCGCCGTAGTTATAGGCTTCGCGCAGATCCTGAATCTGCAGCCCCAGGGCATTGAGCGGTTGGCGCCAGTGGTGGGCCAGGTTGCTGATCAGCTCGCCCATGGCGGCGTGGCGTGCCTGGTGAATCAGCAGAGCCTGACGCTCTTCCAGTTCATCAAAGAGCCGCTTAGGGATGCGGGCCAGAAAGAGTGCCAGCAAAAAGCCGACGGGAATAATAACCAGAACCAAAACAATAAAGGCCTCGCGGATCGTATCGATCAGCCATTCACTGGCGTCCCGCTCCCCAAGACCGAGATACAGCGTGCCGTTGGTCTCACTCAAAACCGCTTGGTGCAACAAACGAAACGATGTACGCTCCGGATGGGTTACTTCAAACGGCCCTTCCTGATAGCAGCTCCAGTTTTTAAAGGAGGCGTTGTTGGTTTTCAGCAGGCATCCGGACTCGTCGTAGATAAAGACGTTAAACATATAGGAGTCAATGAGGTTTTCCAAAATAGCCTGCATGAAGACGTTGACGATAATAATCCCCTCAAACCCCTTCTCATAGACGGGGATCCCAAAGCGCAGCACCGGACGGTAGGGGATTTCGACCTTTTTGTGCTCGATATTAAGATCAAGCCGGGAGATATAGAGCTCTTCCGCCCGTTTCTTGGCGGTCTCCTGAAAATAGTCCCGGTGCGCCTTATCCTGCAGCCCGGCCTGTGGCACGACAAAGGGAGCCTGCCCAATCTCGTAGCGGTCGACACGGACCTTTTCCATTCCCTTGGCATCAAGGTAGCGCAGCTGCATGATATTGGCATCGCTGGCGCTCAGGGTTTTAAAAAGTCCCTTGATATCTTCCCGATGCTGTTGGGGTGCTTTGATATAGGCACGGAACTGGGGATTCTCCCTGATGGCATGTAGCAAGTCGTCATACCCCTGCAGCATGCGCTGATACTCGCTCTGTTTGAAACTAAGGACAATCTGCCCGCGATCCTGGTCGATCCGCTCTTTAAGACGGAGCTGTTCAAGGTGAAGCACGCCAAAACTCAAAATAGCGAGCAATACCCCGACCAGAATAAAAAGACCTGTGAATTTTCCGAGATAACTGGTACGTCTTAAAAACTCCATACCAACCTCCTGTGAAAGAATCGAAACACACGCGATCGAAACGTCGCTATCCTTTTCTTCCCAATAGCCACGTCCATTATACTCGCCAATTAGATTAAAACTACATGAAAGTATTAAGAAAATAAACATTTCTTTTTCGTAGACAGATATTTACCACACCTGTGTTACGATTCAAACAACTCTGAATCACTATCCGGAAACAAAGAAATGCAAACAAAACGACTGCTGATAACCGCTGCGAATACCGACTACGGCAAGACCCACCTGACCCTGCAACTGCTGGATTCTCTGGCAGCCCGGGGGCTTCGCGTGGGGGCGGTCAAACCCATTGAAACAGGGGTGGAGACGCTGCCCCAAGACGGCAACCGCCTCTTTCAAAAATGCCGGGAACTCAACCCCGGGTTTTCCGCCATCACCCTGGACGATGTCGTCCCCGTTCAGTTTTCCCTTCCCGCCGCTCCGGCCATCGCACGGGGTGAAACGCCCATTGATTATGAGCGTATACGCCAAGCCGTGGAGAGAGTCGAATCGGTCAGCGATGTGGTGCTGATCGAGAGCGCAGGCGGCATCATGACCCCCATCGACGATACGACCTTTGTCATCGACCTGGCCCATCAGCTGAATGCCCGCGTCCTCTTTTTTACCACCGACAAACTGGGCACCATCAGCGAGAGCCTGGTACACCACGAGTTTCTGGCCAACCGGGGCATCCCTTTTCACTGGGGCATCAACCGCTTTGGCAGCAAAGAGCTCTTTGATACAATCAGCCGTGGGTTTCTGGCTAAACTAAACCGCCCCCTCTACCTCTTTCCGGAGGATTGCGAAGCCTTTGTGGACGAGGTGCTGGCATGATCCGTTTGTTGACCCTGCTGCTTCTTTTGATCGCTTCGCTCATGGCCGATACGATCTTGCTCAACCACCCGCAGCTGAAAGCCCAGGCCGAGGAGATCGGTGCCTTTCTCTCTGCCCACAACCACACGGTCGAGATCAAACCGGGCATCGGCCCCCACAGCGAGAACCTCGCCCTGGTCGGCCTGAAAACCGAGGGGATTTTTGCCGCCACCCTCTCCCTGCCGACGCTGCGTTCCATCATGCCGGAGCTCAAGTTTGTCACCGACGAACTGGATGAAACAGACATCGCCATTTTGGAAAACTCTTTGGCTTCGGCAGGGCTGGTACTGCTGGCTTCGGCCAAGGCGGAGAGCTGCCTGTGCGTTCTTGTCTCCGGAATCAGACCGGGTGACCCCCTCTATCCGGAACTGATGCGTCACCTTAAGAAGATATGATACAATCAGTCATGTCAATTAGTTTATTTAGGAGTAACGTATGAAAACCTCACTTGTGCTGCTTAGCATGGTCTCCGTATTGATTCTGGCGGGCTGCACCGTCAAGGTGATCCAACCCGATCAGGCACCCTCCGGAGCATCCTACCACCAGCAGAACCAAAGCGCCGACAAGGCCTTTAAAGAACTGGACAAATAATCCCGGCTCACATACCGCTGCTCAGGCGGTATGCCTGATTGACCAGCATCACGCTGGCCTTCTCCCCTACCCGCTCCAAGAGCGTCTCCATCTTGCTTTTCTGATTCCATGAGGGCACGCCCACACCGGCCAGTTCCGCCAGCCGCTCTTCCGCCATCTCCAGATTACCGATCCGGTCAACCAGCCCCAGGTTTTTCGCCTTGGAGGCTAAAAAGACCTGCCCGTCCGCAAAGTGCTTTTCATCTTCGATTTTGAGCTTGCGCGCCAGCACCACGTCGGAGACAAACATCCGGTAGATGTCTGTGGAGAGTTCCGTCAGGGCCCTGGTCTCGTACTCTTCCCAGTCGCGGTAGGCCGCACCCACCTCTTTGTATTTGCCGCTTTTGATCACATGGGGTTTGATCCCGATCTTCTCCAGCAGCTCCTTGGCGTTAAAGCCCTGGAAGATCACCCCGATGGAGCCGACAATACTGGCGGGGTTGGCGATAATCTCCGTCCCGTAGATGGAGGCGTAGTAGCTGCCGCTGGCCAGCAGTCCGGAGGCGTAGACCACCACCGGTCGCTCCTTGGCATAATCCCGCACGGCCATCATCATTTCCACGCTGGGCGGTACCGCCCCGCCGGGGGAGTTGACCACCAGCAGCAACCCTTTGATGTTTTCCGCCTTGGCCTGATGCATCGCCTCCAAAAAGGCGGTGCTGTCCAGAATGGGACCGGTCAGGTCAATGCGGTAGAGGTTAGCCTGGGAGAGGGTCTCGCCCCCTCCGGATCGGAAGATCAAAAAGACCACCAGTACAAAAACCGAGGCCTTGAAGTGGCTCTGAATAAACCGAAGCGGTGCCAAAATAGGCCAGAGGGCCAGAGATAAAAACTGTTTGATGGTTGCTATAAATTGTGCGTAATCGTTCATCGTACCCGTTCTCCTTGAATAAAGACCGCTTCCGCTTCGTTAATGTGCAGGATAATCTGCAAGGCCAAAAGCCGTTCGTCTTCCACCTTTTCGGGAAGCTGCAGAACGATCATGTCCGCATCTTTGCCGGCTTCCAGCATGCCGCCGTTGAGCCCCAGGGCCTTTGAGCCGTTTCGCGTTCCGGCGATAATCAGGTCACGTGCCAGCAACGGCAGGGCCAGCCCCGTCTGCTGAAAGAGCGCCGTACGCATCTCCTTAAAGAGGTTGAGGTCGTAGTTGGAGCTTAGCCCGTCCGTGGCGATGGCATAGGGAATCTCGTTGGCCTTGAGGCGTTCCAGATCCAAAAGCCCGCAACCGAGCAGCCGGTTGGAGACGGGGCAATGCACCACCGTGCCGCCCTGCGCTCCGATACGCGCCAGCTCCTCGTCGTTAATCTCCACTCCGTGGGTATAGAGCGGCGAAAGGTTCATGAACTGACCCAGAAATTCAAATCCGGAGGTGACCGCCTTGTCGGTTTTTAAGAACGTCTCAAAGAAGGGTTTAAAGTCTCCTCCGGAGCGGTCCAGCCACTCCCGCTCCGCGGGGCTCTCCATAAAGTGGGCGGAAACGGGCAGGTTTTGTGCCCTGGCCATGTCAAGCACGCGGCGCACCATCACCGGGTGCACGGAGTACGGCGAGTGGATGGCGATCCCGGCGGTAAAGCGCTCGCTTTCCAGGGCTT
>QKHD01000364.1 GCA_003250175.1 Helicobacteraceae bacterium | reverse complement strand
ACATCTTCATTACTACACGAGACGCTTTTTAATCCCTCTCTCTGCACCCCGCTTTATAGCGGGGAATCTTATGATATATCGCATGGTACTCATCTGCAATGATAATTTTTTCAAATACCACTTGACATATACTACTAATTAGTGATAATATGCTCTTCGTAAAGGATGACCATGCGGATCAAAAATAAAATCTCATACGGCGAAACCTCGGACCGGGCGCTTCGATGCTGGATCGAAGTCGTACGGAGTTTTACGAAAATCCGTGCGAAAGAACTTCCTTTCATCGAATCTTTCGGTATCACCATGCAGCAGTTTGCTGTCCTTGAAGCCCTGTACCACCTCGGAAGCCTCCGGATCGGAGAGCTTATCCGGATTACACTCAGCACTTCGGGCAACATGACGGTTGTGATTAAAAATCTCACGAAAAAGGGATTGGCCGAAACCAAAAAAGACCCGGACGACAAACGGGCCACCATTGTCGGCCTAACCCAAAGCGGCGTCGATCTGATCAGCGGGATGTTTGAAACCCACGCCGAACAGATTACCCGGTTTATCTCACCCTTGAGTGCGGAGGAACAAACCAGCCTCACCAAGCTCTTGAGAAAACTGGAAAAGGCTCAATGATCCGGTCGATACGGATCGTTACTGTTTTGTTACGAACCCCTTGCCTTCCTTCGTTAGAATGGAGCGGGGATCTGACAATCCACCACATATACCAAAAGGATTTACTATGCGACTGACAACCAAACTTGTTTCTGTTTTTACGGCTCTTGCTGCGGCTTCCAGCCTCTATGCGGCTGAATATAACCTGGATGCTTCCCACAGCCACGTTAGCTTCAAAATCAAGCACCTTATGATCAGCAACGTCTCCGGAGACTTCGGTGACTACAGCGCGGTCATCGATTTTGACCCTAAGACCAAAACCCTGAACAAACTGGAAGGTACGGTCATGGTTGCCTCCATCGACACGGCTATTGAAAAACGTGACGACCACCTCAAAAGCGACGACTTCTTCAGCGCGGACAAGTTCCCGAAAATGACCTTTAAAATGAAGAAAATCAAGGGTGACAAACTGATCGGTGACCTGACCATCCGTGACGTGACCAAAGAGGTTGCCTTTGACTATGAACTAGGCGGCGTCGCCACAGACCCATGGGGCAACGAGCGTATGGGCTTTGAGCTGAGCGGTAAAATCAACCGTATGGATTACGGCCTGAAATGGAACAAAGCCCTCGAAGCGGGCGGTTTTGTTGTCGGTGAAGAGGTCAAGCTCTCCATCGGTATTGAAGCCATCAAAAAGTAACTGCCATGACCAAGCGCATCACCCGACACAACGAACGGGGGGTTAGCAATCTTGGCTGGCTCCAAAGCCGGTTCAGCTTCTCCTTCGCTGAATACCGAAACCCGGATCGGATGGGCTTTGGTGCGCTGCGCGTCATTAACGACGATCGCATCGCACCCCAAAGTGGGTTTGGTACCCACCCCCACCGGGACTTTGAGATCGTCACCGTCGTAACCAAGGGGGCCGTGACCCATGCCGACAGCATGGGCCACGCCTTTACCCTTAAAGCCGACGAAGTCCAGCACATGAGTGCGGGATTCGGCGTCGAACACTCGGAACACAACCGCGATCCCAAAGAGTGGCTGGAGCTCTTTCAGATCTGGTTCTTCCCGGCCCAGCGCGGTATCACGCCGGCCTATCAGAACAAGCGGTTCGACCCCGAACTTCGGCACAATAAACTGGCGCTGCTGGTGAGCCCCGACGAGGCGGAGGGAAGCCTTCCCATCGCCCAGGACGTACGGCTTTACCGTGGCACCTACGACCAGGACACCACCCTCGTCTACCGCCCCCACGGGCAGGGCGAACGGGGTGTCTATCTTCTGGTCATCGACGGTCGCGTCGAGACGTTGGAAGAGACCCTGAATACCCGGGACGCCATCGAAGTGGCCGGAACCGACGAGTTGGATTTCAACCTCGCCGCCGGTACGGACATTTTGCTCTTTGACGTTCCAATGCACTAAACCTAAACCCATTTATATCAAGGATACACACCATGACACTTCAAACTTGTGCTGCGCCTATCGGACGCGTAATGCTGAGCGCCATCTTCCTGATGGCCCTCTTGAACAAATTGACCAACTTCGACGGCGTAATCGGCTACATGCAGTTTATGGGCATGACCTTTGCCACCAGCCTCTTTCTGGTTGGTGCCATCGTGCTGCTGGCCCTGGGCGGCTTCTCCGTACTGCTGGGTTACAAGGCTAAAATCGGCGCAACTTTGCTGCTGATCTTCCTCGTACCCGCTACCCTGATCTTCCACTCCAACGTGAGCGACCAGATCCAAGGTCTGATGTTTTTGAAAAACGTCGCCATCATGGGCGGTCTGCTTCTGATCATTGCCCACGGCTCCGGAGCGTACAGCCTGGACAACCGTCTGAAATAACCCTTCCGGCCGGCTGTAAAAGCCGGCTTAAACATCTTCTTGGTTACAATCTGCCCATTCTTCTCCCGAAGGCACTTCATGCAACGCAACGCAACGGTAATCAAAGGGTTTTTAAGCGGTGGACTTGTTGCCACACTGGGCGGACTTGTAGGCCTTGGTGGTGCTGAGTTCCGTCTGCCTATTCTACGCAGCTACTTTCGGCTACCTACTCTTAAAGCGGTGATTCTCAACAAAGTGACCTCACTGGTTGTCGTTTTTTTTGCCCTCGGATTCCGCTCGGCTGAAATTCCCTGGACACAGTTGCATGAGCATATGGGAATCATTTTCAACCTGCTGGGCGGCTCAC
This sequence comes from Helicobacteraceae bacterium, assembly GCA_003250175.1. Lineage (GTDB taxonomy): Bacteria > Campylobacterota > Campylobacteria > Campylobacterales > SZUA-545 > SZUA-545. The sequence goes on along the minus strand of QKHD01000364.1, from coordinate 3,617 downwards.
TTGTCGGTTCTTGGGTCGCGGCAGGCTTTGCTATGCGCATCCGTGAAACAACCCTAGATAAGATCATTATCACACTGTTGCTGCTCCTCGCACTGATCCTCGCGCTAGAGCACGTCCTGCTTCATGGCCGGGCGGAAGCTTTATTTGATCAGCCTTTGCTGCAACTGGCCGCAGGAATCTTCGCCGGTTTTTGGATCGGTGCGGTGGCTTCGGTGCTGGGGGTGGCCGGAGGGGAACTGCTCATTCCGACCATCGTACTGCTTTACGGAGTTGATATCAAACTGGCCGGGAGCCTCTCGCTGGCAGTCAGTCTACCGACCATGCTGGTGGGAATCGCCCGTTACACGCAGACCCAGGCATTTGTCGTCTTAAAAGAAGAACGCTCCCTCGGGCTCTCTCTTGTGATCGGGTCTATTGTCGGCACGGCAATCGGGGCATCGCTGCTGGGCATGGTAGATTCATTCTATCTGGTCTGGTTTCTTGTAGTGCTGCTGCTCTTTTCAGCCTATAAAATCTACACTCACCTACCCAAATCCTCCTAAAGACCGGCGGCCTTTGCCAGGCGCTGCACCCCGATGCGGGTTGATTCGGCGTCGGCATGGGTAAAATTAAGGCGCATGCTTCCCGCGTCCGTATCCCCAAACTCTTTCCCCGGTACAAAAACCACCCCCTGAGCCATACAGCGTTTTACCAGTTCCGATGCATCCACACCCGGCAGCGAGCCGTAGATAAACATTCCCCCCTCCGGAGTCCGAAATTCAAACTGGGGCAGATAGGTTTTAAGACTCTCCGCCAGAACCTCCATGCGCCCTTTGTAACGGTGGCGCAGGGTTTCGTTGTGGGCGTTGAGGTCGTTGTGGGCCAGGTAGTCGGCGATGATCGCCTGATCGAGGCTGGAGGTGTGCAGGTCGATACGCTCCTTGACGGCGATCATGGGGGCGAGCAGCTCACGGCTGCCCCGTACCCAGCCCACCCGAAGGCCCGGTGCCAGCTGCTTGGAAAAACTCCCCAGATGCAGGTGGCGTCCGGAGAGGAAAGTAAAGAGCAAGGGCATGGGCGCATCGAAATAGAGGGCTTCGTAGGCCGAATCTTCGATCAGCCCCTTGCCGCACTCATCCAGAATATCGGCAACCTCCTCGCGCTCTTTCATGGTGTAGCGGTACCCGGTGGGGTTGTGAAAATCGGGGATCAGGTAAGCCCACCCGCCGCTGTGCGCCTTGGAGCGCAGGTCTTCCAAATCAAGGCCGTCCCGGGTCATGGCAAAGGTGGTAATCGGCACGTTGAAGTATTCGAAGACGTTCTTGGCCCCCAGGTAGAGGGGGGATTCGCTCAAAACCCCCTCTTGCAGGTGGGCCAGACTGACCAGGGTGATCGCCTGCTGACTTCCCGTGGTGATGAGGATTTCATCTGCATCGGTGGGGATTCCCTTGGCCCGGTAACGCTCGGCGATCCGCTCTCTCAGCTCCCGGTCTCCCTGGGTGCGGGCGTATTGCAGCCCCTTGCCCTGGGCCAGTACCCGCGCCGCCGAGGCCGCCAGCGCCTGGGCCGGAAACCCCTCCGGATCGGGCAGGCCGCCCGCAAAGGAGATGGTCTCCGGCGTGATGGCGTCGAGAATTTCGCGGATAAAGGAGCGTTTGATCATAAAAGAGCCTTTTTATTTGGCATCATACGCCAATCAGCCCCCTTTGTCTTTACGAAAATTTGCAATAAAATGACTAAATCTTGCTCTAAATATGCCGAAAAGCTGCTATGATCGTAGCATGAAAAAGAGCACTCAGGCCGACCGCCAGCAGATCATCAACACCACCCTCAACCACATCTACCACGATCTGGCCACCCCCATGACGTTAGAGAGCCTCGCTGCCCTCAACCACCTCAGCCCCTTTCACTTCCACCGGCTTTTTAAGGAGGGCTACGGCCAGACGGTGCACGCGACCCTGCTCTCCATCCGCCTGCAAAAGGCCGCCAGCCTGCTGCTGACCAACCGCACCTCCACCGTCATGGAGATAGCGGGGCTGTGCGGGTATGCCTCGCACGGGGCGTTTATTCAGGCCTTTCGCAAGCGCTTTGGCATGACCCCGACCGAGTGGCGAAACGGCGGGTTTTTCCCCTACTCCCGCACCATCATTACCCAGTCCGCCCGTACGGAGCAATCGCACCGGGATTTTTCCGGCACCACGCCCCGCTTTGGGCTGATGCCCGCCAGACGGGTCGCCTACCTGCGGCACAAGGGCTACAACCAAAACATCCGCCAGACCTGGCAGCGGCTCATGGCCTTTGCCTATCGCTACGGGATCGATCCGGAGGCGATGCAGATCGGACTGCACCACGACAATCCCACCATTATTCCCCTCGCAGAGTGCTCCTACGTCGCCTGCCTGGAGGTTCCGGAGCAGTTTGAATCGCAGGAGAGTCTTTCGGTGATGACCATACCCAAAAGCTATTGCGCGCTCTTTGACGCGGAGGGAAAATACGGCGACATTCTCCACCTCATGCGGTGGATCTATCAGGAGTGGCTGCCGACAAGCGGCTACGAAACCGGGCTGATCCCCGCCTACATCCTCTACGCCAAAAACCACTTTCTCAGCGAAGACGAACGGTTTCAGGTGACCTTTTGTCTGCCGGTCAACCCCATTTGAGATAGTAAAACCCCCAGCGCTCCGGAGGCTCCGGCCATGAGAAGAAAAAATCCAACCAGCTTCACCCAGACAAAAAGCGGACTAAGCAAGATCAAGTAGTTGGCCGAAAGGTCAAGGAGTGCTCCGGAGAAGAAAAGCCCGGCCAGGAGGCCGCGGCAGCGGGGAGTGCAGCTGAGCAGATGCAGCAAAAAGATGCCCACGGCGGGAATGGCCAGCAGGTGGGGGACGGTGGTTTTGAGCAGCCCTTCCACCGTTCGCGGGGCGACAAAACGCTCCGGATCACCCAAAAATGCGGCTTGGATACTCTCCGGAGTGAAGCCGAATTTGAGGTAAAAAAGCTCCGCCGCCGTAAGCAGCTGCAGGGCAATGGCCAGAAGCACCAGCCCCAAAAGCCAGTGGAGCAGTCTCACCCTTTTTTCCCTAAGAAGGCGAGGCATTTAAGCAGCATCAGCCCCATCATAAAGTGCAGCGCCGCGTCGGCGGTGATTTTAAAGTAGACAAAGACGCCGTCCAGGTAACGCACCGCGAACCACCCCAGGTTATCCACCAAAAGGGCGCCAAAGGCGGCGATCATCCAGATCTGTTTTTTGATCTCCCGGTCGGGATGGTGCAGGTAGAGGCTGAAGATCAGCAGCAGCGCGAAGGTGTAGAGAAAGAGGTTGACATGCACCACCTCCAGCAGATCGGTCAGGATCATCGGCTCCTGGAAGAGCTCCGGATTGCCGGCGATGAGGGCGCGCAGTTCGACGGGGTCGAGATAGCCCTTGAAAGAGTGCTGGAAAAAAGCGGCCAGGGTAAAGAGCAGCAGCATGGCGGCCAGCAGCAGCAGCATGAGCCGCAGCGCCGGACGCTCTTTGATCTCTTTGCTGACGACAAACTTCACGGCTTGGCTACCTTAACGGAGTGAATCGCCAAAGCGGTGCGCGCACTCTTGCTCACCGCGTTGGCGCTTAGCGTAGCGCCCGTGATGGCGGGAAT
>QKHD01000332.1 GCA_003250175.1 Helicobacteraceae bacterium | reverse complement strand
ACCATGACGCGGTAGCCGCTGCCTCCGTAATCGATACGTAAATGCACTTAGCAGTACTCCCGGAAGCTCACCTGTTGGAAGATGGAGTTTTTCGTCTCCAGCCAGCCCAGAAACTCCCAGTCAAAGCCACCCTCCAGGATCATCTCATACAGACGGTTGAAGTTGGCGATGTGCTCGCGGGTCCGCTTGGTGGAATACTCCACGGCGGTTCGTGTGGTCATCAAAAAGGCCCAATCGCTGCTTTGGGCCAAGAGCAGTTCGCGCATCATCTGGTTTAAGACCCGCTCCGTGGCGTGGTCGACTCCGTCGCGGTGGCGGCAGGCCAGCTCTTCCATTCGCTCGGCCATCATGTGCAGGTGGCGGTAGATCCAGTCGTTGCCGCCGTTGAGCCAGACGTCGTAGTAACCGCGATCACCCCAGGAGGACGGCGATGGAGAGATCACCTGGTTTTTGTTAAAGCGCGCCAGATACTCCGGAGGGGTCATGGGCTTGATCACCTTGTGGGCGTCCATCGCCTTGAAAACATGGTACAAAAACTCCGGCCCCTCAAACCACCAGTGGCCGAAGAGCTCCGCGTCGTAGGGTGAAACCAGCATGGGTTTGCGTTCCATCAGGCTGCCCAGGTGTTCGAGCTGCTTTTCCCTGTCAAAGTGGAAGTTTTCGCCGTGCAGGGCGACGCGTTCCATGGCCGCCTGGCGGTCGTAGACCTCTTTATAATCCGTTTCACCCGTCACCCGGTGGTATTTAAAACCGGTAAAGACCCGCGTTCCGTCCGGAGAGATGTGGGGGGCCACATACTCAAAGGGAAGGTCGTAGCCGATATCGCGGTAAAAGTCGCGGTAGAGCGAGTCGCCTGGGTAGCCCTCTTTGGAGCTCCACACCTTTTTAGAGCTCTCCGGATCACGCCCGAATGCCGCCACACCCTCCGGCGTATAGACCGGGGCAAAAACGCCCAGACGGCTGGCCGGTTTGCCGTAGACCAGCCCGTGGGAGTCCATAAAGAAAAAGCGGATGTTGTGCCGTGCCAGGACCTTGTCCAGACCGTCGTAATAGGCGCATTCCGGCAGCCAGATACCCTTGGGCGGACGGCCAAAGTGCTTGGTATGGGTGGAGACGGCGATACTGATCTGCGCCTCTACGGCCTTGGGGTTGACCGAGAGCAGGGGCAAAAAGCCGTGGGTTGCTCCACAGGTGATAATCTCTACTTTCCCCGCATCGGCAAAGTGGCGGTAGCCGTTGAGCACGTTGCCCGCCAAAAAGCCGTGGTAAAACTCGCTGATCTGGCGGTAGCGCTCCTGATAAAAACGAGCAACCCCGCCGTAGACTGGGTCACCGCCGACCCGTGCCATCTCTTTATCGGCCAGTTCCAGCTGCATCTCCAGGTGGCGGCTGTATTTCTCCTGCAGGTGGTGATCCGCCAGCATCTCCGCCAGAGGCGGGGTGATGGAGGTGGTCAGACGGAAATCGATCCCTTCGCGCTCCATGCGCTGCATCTGCATGAGCAGCGGAATATAGCATTCGCTGATCGCCTCAAAGAGCCAGTGTTCTTCCAAAAAGTAATCGTGCTCCGGATGCTTCACGAAAGGAAGGTGGGAGTGCAGTACCGGTATCCAGTAACCCTTTTCCATTCTAATCATCCTTCTTTATCGGTGTATGGGAGCTGTAGATGCGTTTTCGGGCCATCTCCACCACCCGTTCTTCTAGAATCGAGCGGGAAGAGAGGTTTTCTCCGGCCGCATCGCCACCGCCCAGGGAGGCGCGGATAATCGCCTTGGTGTCGCCGTCGATACTCATCCAGACCTCGTCGTCGCTGAAGTGCACTTCGGTTCCGGGCGTGGTGAAGACATTGGAGCGAAGCAGAATTACAAAGTGCCCTGCTTCGTCCATGTAGCCGATGCAGACCTGAACCGGATGCATATCAACCCGGAAATGGACATACATGTTGCTGATCAGGTGATGCACCCCAAAACCGCAAAGCTCCCGCTCGCCCTCTTCCAGATCATAGACCTTGGCCACCAGTTCACGCCCTACGGCTCCGGAGTCGGCCAGAAAGCCCTCGGTAATCTCCCAGTACACATAGGACGTGTCGCGGTTGACCGGCAAAAAAACGACCTTGTCACGGTAGTAGCAGAAGGGAATCGCATACTCCTCCCCGGCGATATACTTCGCCTCCTTGGCGAAATGCTCCGTTGCCGGTTCCATACTGGAGGCCATGCCCTCCTCCAGACTCTCTTTCAGCCAGTTGTTGTCGTTGCTGTTCGCCATAACTACTCCTTCACACCGGTGTATAGCGCGCCGTAGGCTCTGGCGGATTCCCGCCAGGAGTTGTCTACCTTTTCGTTGTATGCCGTGATCTTCTGCCACAGTCCCTTATCCGCATAAAGTGAAACTGCCCGGGCCACGCCGTGCAGCATATTGTAGCGATCGACGCCATCCATGCAGATGCCAAGCCCCTGCCTTGGGGCAATGTGGTCACGTTCATGGATGTCGCAGACCGTGTCGTTCAGCCCTCCGGTTCGCCGTACGATGGGCAGGCAGCCGTAGCGCATGGCGATCATCTGATTGAGTCCGCAGGGTTCGTACCGTGAGGGCATAAGAAGAAAATCCCCCGCCGCGTACATCCGTCTGGCCAGAGTCTCGTCATAGCCGACGGTTACGGAGATGTTGGGGTAAGCTCCCTTGAGGGAGGCAAAGGCCTCGTTGAGGTGATGTTCGCCCTCCCCCAGAATGGCGATATTCATGTGCAGTTCCTGCAGATCATGGAGGGTCTCATAAAGCACATCGACCCCCTTTTGCCAGGCAAAACGCCCGATAAAGACCAACAGCGGCGCATCGGGAAGCCCCAACCCCAACGCTTCTAATAATCGTACCTTGTTTTCACTCTTTCCGGGGTCTTTTGCCTTGGCGAACGGTACAAAAAGACGCTGGTCCTTATCCGGAGAGAACTCCTCCGTATCGATGCCGTTAAGAATGCCTCTGAGTTTGTGGCTGTTGTCCCGCAGGAACTGGTCAAGATCGCATCCGAAGGTGGGGGTTTGAATCTCTTTTGCATAACCGGGGCTGGCCGCTACGACATAGTCGCTGTAGGCGATGGCCCCTTTAAGAAAATTGACCTGATCAAAAAACTCAAACCGGTGCATGGTGAAGTGGTCCCAGCCGATTCCCAGACGCTCAACGGAGGATTTATGAAAGACCCCCTGATAGGCCAGGTTGTGGATCGTACAGACCACTTTGCCGGAAAATTCGTAGCGCTCCTTGGCCAAAAACGGCACCAACCCGCTCTGCCAGTCGTTCACATGAATCGCATCGAAATGGCCCAGCAGCTTCATGAGTTCCATGGTTCCGTAAGCAAAAAGCCCAAAGCGAAGATCGTTGTCCGGATAGTTGCCATAGGGGGTTTCCCGGTGGAAAAATTCCGGATTATCGAGGAAGTAAACCGACCCTTTCTGATAGACGCCAAAGGTGTAGTGGTGGCCGGACAGGGTGACATCAACCCGCAGATCACTCTTTTGAATCCCGAAGCGTTCGCATGAAACGCTGGCATAGAGGGGCATTACCGAGACCACCTCGATGCCGTCTTTGATGAGCGCCTCCGGAAGGGCTGCGGCCACGTCGCCCAGACCGCCGGTTTTGGCGTAGGGGTAGATCTCGCTACTGACGAATAACACGCGCATGCTAGGCCTCCTTCAATCGGGACGCGGCAAGCTCCGGAGGGACGGGGTTGATATGCACCCCGGTGCTTACCTCAAAACCGGCCAGTTGGTAGATGCGCGGCATCACACGGATATGGAACCGAAAGTAGCTCTCGACCCCTTCCATGATCTTCTCCGGATCGTGTTCGCACCGGGCCGGACGCTCGTAAAAGGCCATATTAAAGGGGAAATCCCCCAACTGCCCTTCCATGCGGGAAAAAAGCACCCTCATGGCAGCAGCCAGATCGTCCTGCTGCGCCTGGGAGAGCTCCAGCATCGAACTAACCGGAATCTTCGGCACCACCCACACCTCAAAGGGGAAAAAGCTTGCGTAGGGTGCCAGCAGCACCATACTGCGGTTTTCGTAGATGATCCGCTCATTCAGGCGCATCTCTTCATGCAGCATGTCTTCCAGCAGACCGCGGCCATGCTCGGCATGGTAGGCCTTTTGATTGACCAGCTCGTCATAGAGGCGTCTGGGAATAAACGGCGTAGCGATAATCTGCGAGTGAGGGTGCGTCATGGATGCCCCCGCCTTGGCGCCGCTGTTTTTAAAGATCTGCACATACTCCAGGCGCGTATCTTTGCGCAGGTCTTCCAGGCGGTGATGCAGGGCTTTGAGGTAATAGAGAAAATCCTCATGCTCAAAAGTGCCGAAACGCTTCTCATGCTCCGGATGCTCGATAACCACTTCGTGGGCGCCCAGGCCGTCCTGGCGCTCGAAAAAGCCGATGCGTTCCGTACTTTTCGGCTCTTCGATGCTGAGGGCATTGTAGAGATTGGGGATCACCCGCACACGCCAGTTTCCGGAGGCATCGTCCAGACGCAAGATGGTCTGGGGCGTCAGCTCTTCCGCACCGGGATCGAAGGGGCATAGCTCGGCCTTGGCAGCCGCCTGCATTCCGGAGAAATAATCAGGCCGGTGCAGCCGGTTTTCGGCGATAATGACACGGTTTTTGCTCAATCGGCAATACCTAATGTGTGACAACTTCTATTTCCTCGTTTCGATCATCAGTCCGGATTGAAAGGCCGTGCCCGCATCCAAGGAGGCAACCAGCGCAATCGCCACGCCCTGCAAGGTGGCATCAAACCCTTTTTCACTCTGGGAGAGGGAGTGAATCGGCACCACCACAATAAAGGCGGCTTGTGAAAGGGTAATTGTAATACGTTTTTGCGTGTAACCGTCTTCAATCACCACTTTGCCTCCTTCAAAACGGAGATTTTCTTCCAAAAAGGCTCCGTTAAAGCTGACCTGGGTGATGTCGGCAAAGTGCAGGTTGTGCTCCTGGGCATACCAGAGGCCGGCACTTTCATGGGTTTGCAAAGAGAGTGCCGCCGTTACTTTGCCCTCAGAATCAAAACGGTACCGTTTTTCCAGCCGGGCGTCGTGTTTTACCCCGGCACGGTAGATGCCGCCTTCGCGTACAAAAGAGACCTCTTCTCCGGATGCGGAGAGGGTTTCAAAGGGCTGGTTGGCAAAATCGCCGTATTCGTTAAAGCTGCACTGCTGCAACCCTTCGGCACTGAAGGAACCATCCACAATATGGTCGATAAAAGCGTGACGGGTGTACCAGTCCACATGCAGCTGCTTGCGATAGTGTTCCAAATCTTCGATTTCCAGCTCATGGATCGTATCGATTCCATCGGTGTGGACCTTTTCGCTTTTAGGCTTGGGATTGAGAAGCTTCAGATGGTACGACTCGCGGTAGCGCGTCATGGTGTTCTGCAGGTTAAAGGCCACATCTTTCAGGCCGATCTCGCAAAGCTGCGCCCCCTGCTTGGGGGTAAAATTCAGCACCCAGGCATCATCCCGCCAGGTTATTTCTTCGTAGCCGTCCATGTTCCAGTCCGCAAGACTCATCCCCCGTTTGGTGTGGGCCATGGCATCGGCATGCAGGATAAAGCGCCAGGCATTATCCCGGAGATTGGGCAGGTAGATACCGCCAAAGACCCCATGCCACAAGACATCGTTGGTCTGGGCACGGAACAGGGCGTCGTCAAAATCCGCCGTCTTACATGCGGCACGTTCGGCGGAGAGGGCCAGCACCCGTTTATGAATCAGATTGCTCTCCGGATACTTGATCAGGAAGTTTTTCCAGATGGAGCCCTTTAAAAAACGGTCAATACCCTCTTCACCAAATGGCTCCAGAGCGGCATGCATCGCCTCCAATGTCTGGGCGTCTTCACCCCGAAGGCTCCATTCGCCCATCTCATAATAGGAGTACGGCGGCAGATAGGCCAGCCCCAGAGGCTTATGCGTATCATAATATTCGTCATAGCGAACGGCCTTGACCTTGTCCGAAGCAACGATACGGCTCAAAAAAGCCTCAAGCCACCCTTTTTCATAAACCCACTCATGGGTTTTGGGCCAAATACCGAACTTTTCACCATCATCAAAGAGTACCGCAGCCGGGGAAGACTCCTCCGGAGCGAACTGCTCCAGAAAGTCCGCCGCCGCGTCTGCCGGGCGGAAGGGCACCATATAGCGCAGTCCCTTGTCGATGGGGAAAAGGGCCACGCGCTTGCCCTCGGCTTCGGTCAGGTAGTAACCCGCCAGTTTTTTGGCATCAAATCCGGTGCTGATAAAGTGGTAATCATCCACCAGCACGTACTCGATCCCGCATGTCACCATATCGGCCACCAAGGCACTGTCCCAGACCCGCTCCGTCAGCCACAACCCTCTGGGCGTTTGCCCGAAATGGGTGGTGATGAAGGTGCTGAGCTT
>QKHD01000128.1 GCA_003250175.1 Helicobacteraceae bacterium | reverse complement strand
TTGCCTTTTTGCCCTTCGCGCTGAGTGTCTATCTAGGTCTATATTCTTTTTTGGTCTACCTCTTTTTTGCACTTTTCGCGTTTTCCATTTACTTCTTCCGAAATCCGGAGCGGGAAGTTGCCGATGATACACCGGGGTCCGTGCTGGCTCCGGTTGACGGTATTGTCGATGCAATCGAGCGCCTGGAAGGGGAGAAAGGGATTTTGGTTCGTATTCAAAACGGTCTGGTTCCTACACATATTCTCCGTTCACCCTTTAAAACCGAAATCAAATCCATCAGCCACCGTCATGGGATGGCCGTCGTCAATGATCCGGAGGGTGCTGAGCAGCTCAACAGCCGCTGCAAGATCACCTTTGGCAACGGCGTGGCAATGACCCTGACCGCAGCGCTCTTCCCTTACGAGCCTAGTTGCGGATTCAAGGCGGGTGATTCCGTCCGTCATGCCCAGCGTATCGGGTTTATCTATACCGGAACAGTTGAACTGCTCCTTCCGTTTAAAAGCGATCTGCGCATCAGTATCGGTGACACCGTGCGCTCCGCCGAATCCCTTATTGCCATCACGAAAGAGTAATTTATGGAAAAAACAAAGATCAACTTTCTCTACGTTCTGCCTAATATGTTTACGGCAGCCAGTATCTTTCTGGGTGTACTCAGTATTCTTGCGGCCGCTGCCGGTAACTACGAAAAGGCGGCCTGGCTGATTATTGTCTCCACCATTTTTGATGGTCTTGACGGCCGTGTCGCCCGTCTGACCAATACCCAGAGTAAATTCGGTGGTGAGTTTGACTCCCTGGCCGATGTCATCGCCTTTGGTGCCGCGCCGGCGTTTTTGTTTTATTTCTCCTACGGCCATGCCTACGGCAAATTTGGTATTTTGGTAGCGGCTCTTTATGTCATTTTCGGTGCCATCCGTCTGGCGCGCTTTAATGTGATTAGCAGCGAGACCGAGGCCAATGTCTTTATCGGCCTGCCTATTCCCGCTTCGGCGATGTTTGTGGTCAGCTGGATTCTGGTTTTGGAAAACTACACCCACCTTCAGGCCTATACCGGTGCGGTAAGCCTTCTGGTCTTGCTTGCGGGTATTTTGATGGTCTCCAACGTGCGCTACCCTAGCTTTAAAAAAATCAACATGGAGCGCTCCAACTTTGTTAAAGGGCTCTTTGTTCTGATTGTGGTCTTCTCCCTGATCTTCCTCTACCCGATGGAATCCCTCTGCGTGATTTCGACGCTTTTCCTCTTTTACGGACTGCTTCGTTACCTCTACACCATCATCACGAAACGAAACGCGAGACCCAAGGCATGAGCGACTCCAGCATCAAGATTTTTGACACCACGCTGCGCGACGGAGAACAATCTCCCGGCGCGTCCATGACGACGGATGAAAAGATCAAGATCGCCAGACAGCTCGAACGCCTAGGCGTTGACATAATCGAAGCAGGATTTGCCGCCGCCAGCCCCGGAGATTTTGATGCGGTCAGCCAGATCGCCTCATTGGTAGAAAAATCAACCGTCTGCTCCCTCTCCCGTGCCGTGGAGCGTGACATCAAAGCCGCCGGCGAAGCCGTTGCCAAGGCAAAACTGCGACGCATCCATACCTTTATTGCCACCAGCCCCATTCACATGGAGTACAAGCTGGGCATGTCTCCGGACGAGGTGAT
>QKHD01000397.1 GCA_003250175.1 Helicobacteraceae bacterium | reverse complement strand
GGTGGTCGCCCAATAAGGCGCTCAGCTGCTCCGGAGTGGGGAGAAGGTTGTTTTGCATACGGGCGGCGTACTGGATGCTCTCCATCACCAGGCGGTTAGAGGCCCCCAGCTCGTTGAGGGCATGGCTGAGTTCTCTGGTGCGGTCTTCGACCCGGTCTTCCAGACCGATGTTGAGCTCCCGCAGTTCGCGCTGCTTGTTTTCGAGGTTTTTCATCATCTCCTTGAGGTTGACGATCATCGTCTCCATGGAGAGACTGAGCACGTCCTTGTCGCTCTTAGGCAAAATACCCTTCGTATCGAGCTGGCCACGGGAGATTTCGTTAAGCACCACAATCTTGCCCTGCAGGTCGTCGAGCATGGTGTTAAAGTAGCTGCCCACTTCACCGGCTTCGGTCTGGTCTTCGACCTCGACCCGCTTGGTGTAGTCGCCCTCTTCGATAATTTTGCGGGTGGTGTTGATGGTGTCGAGCCAGCTCATCTTCACCCCGTGCTCGGAGATATTAAGACCAATAATCTCATCTTCCAGGCTGATCCGGAGCAGCTTGGTCTTTTTGAGCAGACCGAAAATCACCAGGGCGACGACCATCGCCCAGCCCATTACCGCAAAGACCCCCAGGGCCTGAACGCCCAGCTGCGCCCAGAAACTTCCGGCTGCAAGCACACTCTCCGGAGCGGTAAAGGGAATAACCAGCGTGCCGAACATCCCCGCAAAACCGTGGACGGGCACCGCCCCGATGGGGTCGTCGATCTGCAGCCGCAGCAGCAGCTCTTCACCCACGTAGACCAGCCCGCCGCTGAGCAGGCCGATCAGCATCGCCGCCTCCGGAGAGACATAGGCGCACCCGGCGGTAATACCCACCAGACCGCCTAAAATACCGTTGAGCATCTTGGAGACGGAGGCGTGCTTTTCCGCAAAGACGGAGATCATAAAGGCCCCAAACCCCCCAGCAGCCGAAGCCAGGATGGTATTAAGCACAATCGCCGGAACCTTGGCATTGGCCTCCAGGGTACTGCCGCCGTTAAAGCCAAACCAACCGAACCAGAGCAGAAAAACCCCCAGCGTCACCAGGGTGAGGTTAAAGTGGGGAATCTCCCGGGGCTTGCCCTCTTTATCAAAACGGCCGTGGCGGACCCCGATCATCCAAGTGCCGACCAACCCGACCCAGGCCCCCAGGGAGTGCACCACCGTGCTGCCCGCAAAATCCATAAAGCCCAGTTGCGCCAGCCACCCCTCGCTGTTCCAGATCCAGTGTCCGGAGACGGGGTAGACCAGCGCCGTCACCATGATGGAGATCAGCGCGTACCCCTTGAAACTCATCCGCTCCGCAACGGCTCCGGAGACGATGGTCGCCGCCGTACCGGCAAACATCAGCTGAAAAATGAAAAAGGCCTGATCGGAGGGCTCGGTAAATCCGGAGAGGAAAAATCCGTCTACCCCAAAAATTCCGGAGGAAGAGGCGTGACCAAACATGATCCCAAACCCGATGGCGTAGAAAAAGAGGGTGGCGATGAGAAAGTCGAGGACGTTTTTCATGGCGATGTTGACGGAGTTTTTCGCCCGGACAAACCCCGTCTCCAGCATGGTAAAACCGGCCTGCATGATAAAGACTAAAAAAGCGGCGATCAGCACCCAAAACAGGTCCATATTGGATTGATACGCTTCCATACTTGCCGCCTTTTGTCTTCATCTCGGAAATGGTGAAAACTATATCATATAAATGTTTCTAATTTAATCAGGAAGCGTGCCGGCATAATATGCAAATGAATAATTTGTTTGCAGTTGATAGAAAACGGTGTTGTGAGGGGAAAAATAAAAAAGGATGGCAGAGAGGATGGGATTCGAACCCACGATGGCTTGCACCATACACGCGTTCCAGGCGTGCTCCTTCAACCACTCGGACACCTCTCTATGTGGGAAAGAAAACGGGATTATAGCGGATTTTTTCTCAAATGTCGCTTATAAATTGTGCCTAGTGGTCAAAAATCACCAGTCCCCTTCCGAAAGGCACCTTGGCCGGGCGGGAAAGGGCCCAGAGCACCTCGTAGCTAGGCGGGATTTTAGGAAACCAGCCGTCGCCGTCGGTGAAATAGAGCAGCATGGTGGTCATGTGCAGATTGGCTTCGATGTAGTCAAAGACCGGGCGGTAGTCCGTGCCGCCGCCCCCTTTGATGGGAAAGTCCATCTTCTCCCCGCCTTGAAACGTATGGTGGGCGTGTACCCTGGCGTCGGCGATCAGCAGCTCGATCCGCACGGCGGGGAAGTTCTGCATGATCGATTTAAACTCCTCCATAAAGGCGCTGAGCAGCTCCTCGTTGATCGATCCGGAGGTGTCCACCGCCACGCAGAGGCTGAGCGTGTCGCTGGTGAGTGACGGCAGGGCAAAACCGCGGTAGAGGTGCTTTTTATTGGGCGGCATAAAGGCGTAGTTGTTGCGCATGTGGCGGTTGACGGCGTTGTAGAGTTCAAATCGCCAGTCCACGTCCCGGGCCTTGACCTTTTTGGCCAGACGTTCCAGTCCGGAGGGCATGGCGCTTTTGCGACCCGCCACTTCCCGGGCCAGCGACGCAGCGTACTGCCACTGTGCTTCCGTCTCCGGATCAAGCTCGTCGTCGATCACCTGGATATTTTTAAAGGCCTCCTCCGCTTCGTCGCTTCCGCCGCCCGTCATACCGGGGGCGTTCACCCCCTCGCTCTCCTGATCAAAGGCGTCGTCCAGGCCGCTATAAAACTCCGCCTTCAGGGCCTCGTAAATCTCCTCGGCGTACATCCCTTTGTACTCCGGATTGTAGTTGGCGCCCCTGGGAATGGGCAGGCCGTTTTGATCCAGCAGGTTGTTGATGGCGTAGTCCGTGGCCAGCTGCCAGAGGCTTCCTTTGCGGTTTAGCCGACGCTGCTGGTGGGAGAGCACATGGTGCATGACGCTGTTGACCAGCACAAACATCACCTCCTCGATGGTCCGTTTTTCCATAAATTCCGGGTTGTACAAAAAGCGCACGCCGTTGCTGGCGTAGGCCCGGATTTCGGGACTTGGCTCATGTTTGAGGCGGGAGGCCAGCATGCCAAAATAGGGATAGGTCATCCCCAGTTTTGTTTTAGCCTTGATGAGGAGGTCGTTGGCGTTCATCCGCGCATCAGGGTGTTAAATTTCTTCATCCAGAGCGGCCAGCTCTCCACGTGGCTGAGCTCGATATCGCGGGAGCGCAGGTCTTGGACGACCATCACCGCAAACTCCCCCGGCAGGTTCAGGGTGTATTTGACGAGGTTGTTCAGCTCCTTTCCGGAGGTGTAGGCGTCGACCCGCAGGGCCAAAGCGGTGCTGAGAATGTGCAGGGCCGCCGGGTCGGTGGGCACGTCGTCGCACGCCCCGGCCATGACCGCCTCCAGATCCGGAAGCTCCCCCGCTACGGCGCGAAAACCTAAAAAGGATGCCGCCAGCTCTTCGCCGATGGCTCCGGAGACCATGGCCAGCACCAGATCAGCCTCCGGAGCGGAGGCGAGAATGTCGTTGACATATTCCCAGGTTCTGGGTGTGGCGAAGGAGCGGCTATCGCCGTCGCCGAAGGTAAAGAGCGCATCGGGGCGGTGACCGATGTAGGCGATGATGCTCGGATCAATCCCCGCACCCACGGCCCAGGCGCGCCAGTCCTCCACGCTGGCCTCCATCTCCAGGTGGACAAAGCGGTTGGCAAGTGGCGCAGCCATGCGGAAGACCACGCCGCGGTCGCTTTCGCGGTTCCCCGCGGCCACGATAGCCCAGCCCTCCGGAAGCTGGTATTCGCCGATGCGGCGGTCCAGAATCAGCTGATAGGCCGAGGCCTGCACCATGGGGGCGGCGGTGTTGAGCTCATCGAGAAAAAGGATGCCGTTCGGCTCTCTGCCGTCGGGCAAAAAGGAGGGCGGCGCCCAGACGGCGGTGTCGTTTTTCGTATCAAAAAAGGGAATGCCCCGCAGGTCGGTGGGGTCGAGCAAAGAGAGGCGCAGGTCGATGCAGGCGATCCCCTTTTCTTTGGCGATCTGGGCGACGATGGAGGATTTTCCGATCCCCGGAGGCCCCCACAAAAAGACGGGAACCTGACGCTCCGTCAGGTGGGCGAGGGATCGTTTGACGCTGGATGGGTTCATGCACTTCCTTTGGCTGTTTGCCCCAGAAGTGCAATTTTTATGCGAAGCTTAGCGTTTGAAGCCCAAAAGGGTGAGGGAATTTTTGGTCGCCCGGGCGATGATGCTCTGCTCCGGACGGAACATGGCGTCGGAAATCACCTTGACCGTGCGGTAGATTCCGGAGAGGCCGTGCCGCGGATAGGTGCTTTGCAGCACGATGCGGTCCATGTCGAGCCGGTTGAGGGCATCCGGATCGAAACGGTCAATTCCTTCGGTACCTAGCGAGAGGAAAAACCCGGGAAGGGTCTCGTGGGTCTGGGTGGCGTTAAGAATGATGCCGCTGTAATGACCGCTGGCTAGAACCTGCCCCAGCGCCCCTTCCAGGTCACGCTCCTCGACAAAAATGGGCTTGTCGGCATCGGCCAGCTCTTCCGGCGCGGTCACGGCAAAACCGACGCAGTTTTCGTCGGTTTCATCTTTAAGCGTGATGGGGGCGACATAAAAAATGGCACCGTGTTCGTCGGCCTGCGCCTTGGCCTCTTCCAGCGCCTCCGGAGTGCGGGGCTGCAGCACAAAAAGCTGCACCATGCTCTCCTCCATCACCTCATCGAGGTCTTCTAAAAGCTCCTCGTCGGCATGCTGCATGTTGACATCGACGGTCATGATTCTCCTTTGGCTTGGTCTTGCAGGGGGATAATCATGATAAACCGCGCCCCCGCCTCACTGTTTTCGGCGTGGATACGGCCGCCGATTTTTTCGATAATGGAGCGTGACAGGTTTAATCCGATCCCCGTGCCCTGCTCGCCCTTGGTGGAAAAATAGGGGGTGAAGAGTTTGCGCATCGCTTCCTCGCTCAACCCGCCGCCGTTATCCTCGATCACCACGCGGGCATGGCCCGCCTCGGCCTCTCCACGGATGCGGATCATGCCGCCGTCCGGTGCGAGGGCCTTGGCGGCAATATGCCCTAAAATCGCCTCCTTGGCATTTTTCAGCAGGTTGATCACCACCTGTTTGAACTCCGACGGATACCCCTCCACCACCAGCGGGTCGGCGGGCATGGTAATGTCGATATGGATCAGATCTTTTCGCAGCTGGGCCGAAACCAGCGACGCGACGCTGCGGGTCTCCTCCGCCACGTCGAAGGCGACCTTGTTGATCGCCGGTTTGAAGAAGTTTCTAAAATCGTCGATAGTCTGTTCCATAAACTCCAGCTGGTGCATCCCGGTCCGGATGGATGCTTCCATATAATTTTGATCCAGCTGATTGAATTTGTAGGCGTCTTCCATATCCTGCAGCACCATGGAGAGCGCGCTGATGGGCTGTTTCCACTGGTGGGCGATGGCCCCGATCATCTCGCCCATGGCGGCCATCTTCGACTGCTGGATCAGCAGACGCTCCTGCTCCTGGCGCTCTTTTTCCTGGCGTTTGGACTCGGTAATGTCCTGGGCCACGCCGACCAGACGCCGGGGTTTGTCGTTGAGCACCTCCGCGTAGACGTGCAGGTAGACCTCTTTTTCACGCTGCCAGCGCAAAATCTGGTCAAAATCCTTGCACTCTCCGGAGACAATCTTCCGGTTGGTTTCCAGAAACATGGGCCGGTCATCTTCGGCGATCCGCTCCGCGACAATCTTGCTGCCGCCGCTCCACCCTTCCGTACCCAGGCCCAGGATATTCAAGGGGTCAAACACCACCGTGTAGCGGTCGGCGTCGATCTCCCACTCCCAAAAGGCCAGGCGTGTCATGCGGTTGACGTGGTTGAGCTGCCGGATGCGCTGCATCAGGGCCTCGTTGGTGCGGATCAGCTCGGCGCTGCGGTTTTGCACCATCGCCTCTAAAGCCTGACGCTGACGTTTTTGCAGGGTGATGTCGGTGAGCATGGTGACCATGTGCTCCTCCTCACCCCGGTTGATCGCCTTGGCCCGGATCATGACGGGAATGTTATCTCCGGATTGGGTGGTGACCTCCGCCTCGTAGGCCTCTTCGCTATGACTGTGCAGGTGGGTCTCGATCACGTTGCGGTGGCGCAGCGGGGCGAAGGCGGCCAGGCTCTTTTCCAGAATCTGGCTTCGGGTAAAGCCCGTCTTCTGCTCGACGGCCAAATTGATGTCGATAATCCGCCCTTCGGAAAGGATAAAGATCATCTCTTCGGAAAGGTCGGAAAGCATACGAAATCGTTTTTCACTCTCCTGCAGCGCCGCTTCCGTAGCCTTGCGGCGGCGTACCTCACGACTAAGCCGCAGACTCCAAAAGAGGATAATCCCCACAATGAGGGCCCCCATGCCCAGCACCTCATAGAGCAGGGTGTAGTCCACCTCCTCCACCGTCCGGAGGCTCACCCA
>QKHD01000050.1 GCA_003250175.1 Helicobacteraceae bacterium | reverse complement strand
TAGTGGGCGACGGCACGGCTGCCGTTACCGCACATGGCGGCTTCGCTGCCGTCGGCGTTGTAAAACTGCCACTCAAAGCTGAAATCATGGTGGGGAACCAAAACAATCAGACCATCCGCACCAATCCCATGAAAACGGTCGCACAGCTCTTTTGCCAGAGCGGCCCGGTCTTTTTTGTGAAAGGTGTGAAAAATAACAAAGTCATTGCCGCTGGCACTGTATTTTGCGATCTGCATCGTCGGGGTTTCCTTTTAGGATGAAATCTGGCGCCGAAACGCCTCTACCTGATCGCTCAGGTAGGAAATATCACGGGAGTTGTCAATCACAAAATCCGCTTTTTTACGCTTTTCTTCGATGTCAAGTTGGGCATTGATACGGGCCAGTGCATCCTGCTCGCTCATATTATCGCGTTTCATGGCCCGCTCTAACTGAAGTGCTCTGGGCGCATAGACCACCAAAACTTTCTTAACATCGTACGCTCCGGTCTCGAAAAAAAGCGGGATATCGATGAAATACGGTACGCCCTGCTCTTCCGAAAGGGCCGCCCGGCGCATGATCTCTTCCCGGATCAACGGATGCAGCAGAGCTTCCAGCCGTCGCAGCTGTGCCCTATCTGCAAAAACCAGTGCACCCAGCATTTTACGGTTGACCACACCCTCTTCCACATACTCCGGACCAAACAGCTCCACAATGGCGGGGGCTTGTTGCTGTAGAATTTCATGGGAGACGGTGTCGGCATCGATCACCTCATAGCCATGCAGTTTGAGCAGGGTCGAGACGGTACTTTTACCTGTGGCGATCCCGCCTGTCAGGGCAATGGCATGCTGCATTCAACGACCTTCCGTAATGTATAAAAAGAATTTTAACACAACTCCGCCAAAAGGGTGCTTTTTTATATTTGATTAAGCTAAGTATGGTTAACATTTCGACCTCACAAGATGGCAGGATAGCTCAGCCGGTTAGAGCGCGCGCCTCATAAGTGCGAGGTCGGGAGTTCGAGTCTCCCCCCTGCTACCATTTTTTTGAAGCTATCACTAACTTCCTCGGCACCTCAAATTTCTTTTGACCGTATTTTGACCGCTCAGATTTCGAATAAATCGAAGCTTTTGTCTATTTCTATCCGCTCACTTTTGATGTATCTTGCGTAGGTTGTAAAGAGCATTTGCGTATTCGTATGCCCTAACCAACGTGCAATCTGCATCGCCGAGAACTGTCCACTGCCCAGCATATTCGTCGCGAAGGTATGGCGCAGATCGTACAGCCTTCGGTGTTTCATCCCAAGACTCTTTAGAAGCGGTTTCCACAGACTGGCGTTAAAATCCAGCGTCTTTCGAAAGGGTGTTCCCAGCTTGCTGATAAAGACAAACTCGTACTCCCCTGCCGTCATCTCGTGCTGCGCCTTGAGATAGGGCAACAATGAATCAAAGATCGGCACATACCGAACAGAACCGACCGTCTTGGTTTTACCCAAACCGAACTCATTAATGCCCCGCTGGATATGGATTTCCTTCTCCTTGAAGTCGATGTCCGACCACTTGAGCGCCAGCGCTTCACCCGTCCGCATCCCCGTATAGGCCAGAAGAGCGACAAGGTTGCGAAACCATCCGGAGCTAAACTCCAACAGGAGCGTGGTCTCTTCCTTGGTAAAGGGTTGGATATCGGCCT
>QKHD01000343.1 GCA_003250175.1 Helicobacteraceae bacterium | reverse complement strand
GACCGCTTCGCGGCCGATGACGGAAACCAGAATCATGCGTTGCCGATGATACTTTCAAGGGCTTCGCCCTCCACTACTTCGTTCTCGATCAGCTTTTTCGCCAGGGCCTCGATCTTGTCCCAGTGTTGAGTGACGAGTAGCTCTGTCTTCGTCTTGGCACGGGTGATCCAGTCCTGGATGCGCTCTTCGATCTTACGTCCGAAAATCGGAATAATGGCGTTGTCCAACGCCCCCAGGCTTACCATCCCCAGCTCTTCATCCATGCCGAGCATGGTAATGGCCATATAGACCTGTGCCGTGGCCCGCTCAAGGTCGTTCATGGCGCCGCTGTCCAGCCCCTTGACCTCGCCAAACTGCTTGAGCTTGGCAATCCGCCCCGCCAGCAGTACGCAGACGTTGCTAAAAAGCTCCTCTTTGGTCACGTTGCTTTCATAATCTTCGGAGCTGTAGGAGACAAAGCCCAAAGCATCACTGCGGGGTGTGATGGTAACTTGCTCGATCTTGATATCGGGCAGAAGAATATTGGATAACACCGCATGACCCGCCTCGTGGTAGGCGGTCATCTTCAGCTCTTCTTCGAAATTTTTGACCTTTTTGCTGTCGAGTTTCTGACCGTATTTGATGATATTGATCTGCTCGATAATCAGGGCCTCGGTGATCACAGTTAGGTTCTTCTTAACCGCATTGACCGCCACCTCGCGGTCCAGCCGCTCCAGTTCATCCCGGCTCATGCCGCTCACGTAGCGCACCACCCGCTCCGGATCGATCTTGCCGTCGTTGGGCTTTTTGAGAATCTGCTGCACGTAGAACTTTCTGGCTTCCTTGTCCAGCTCCGGAACCTCGATCCGCATATCGACTCGCCCGGATTTGCTAAGCTCTCCGGCAATATCATTGGTGGCCGTGGCGATGGTAAAGACCATATCATGGGCCGCCAGGCTCTCGATCATCTCCACGATCGGGTCGGCCGGTACGGTGGTGACCATCCCTTCCACCACGCCCTGCATATCGACACGCTCCAAAATCACCGCCATGGGTGCATGCATCTTGGCTACATGGTA
Source organism: Helicobacteraceae bacterium (assembly GCA_003250175.1). Taxonomy (GTDB): domain Bacteria; phylum Campylobacterota; class Campylobacteria; order Campylobacterales; family SZUA-545; genus SZUA-545. Next base: position 611 of record QKHD01000343.1, on the reverse strand, counting down.
GACATGCTTCACATAGTTTTGGTTAAAGAGCTCCATCGTGGAAACGATGATGTAAGGCATATCCGCCTCTTTGCAGAAGGCTTCCGCCAGGGTGGTCTTGCCTACCCCATCCGGACCGTAAAGCACCATGCCGCGGGGTAGCGTCGTGCGGAACTTTTCCAAGAGCTCCTTCTTGCCCAAAAGGTCTATCACCTCTTTTAAGGCCGCCTTGACCTGCTTCTGACCGGCAATATCCGCAAAACCGACCTCAGATGCCCGGATACGGGGTTTTTGGCCGTAGTCATGCAGTTTGTTGTTGAGATTTTTACGGAATTCCGCGCCCACGAGGGTTACCGTAGCGTGGTTGTCTTTCCACTCATCCTTCCAGGTTAGATGTACACTTTTTAGTTGGCTGTGGGCATCGGAGGCGTGGGCATTGAGGGCATCTTTGTAGCGTTCATAAAACTTCTTGGCGCCCGTACCGATCTCGATATTCATCTTATCCGGAACCTTACCCGCCTTTTTCAGCAGACGGGAGATTTCAAAAAAGAGCGCATCGGGGAGTTTGTTTTTAATCTCTTTGGCATTGATATAGGGCAGGGATGAAAGCGTCAGCAGCGTCGCAATGCTCT
>QKHD01000395.1 GCA_003250175.1 Helicobacteraceae bacterium | reverse complement strand
GGCACATAGGTTTTAGCCAGTTTATTGGAGTCTGAAGCCGCACTGTACATATTAATGATGGCCATGGTGCCCAAAAAGAGGGAGATGGCCAGCAGCAGGGCGAAACCAAGGGTAATTTTTGCCGATAGGGTGAGGTTTTTCACGTGTATTTCCTTCTGTCTTTTAAGATAGTGCGGGTTGTTCTTGGGAGGAACGGTCAAGGGTCTGGATGTCTTTGCTATCCATGATATTTTCCAGATCGAGGATCATAATCACCTGATTATCAACCTGGGCCATTTTATGGAGGTAGGAGACGTTGATACTGCTGCCAAACTCCGGAGGGTTGGAGAGCGCCTCGTCAGCAACGTTGGCCACTTCATTCACCTCGTCCACGATCAAACCGATGCTGATGCCGTGGATGGTGGCGATGATGATGGCCGTATACATGGAGTGCTCCTGCTCCGGAAGCCCAAAGCGCAGGGTCAGGTCAATAACGGGAATAATCTGTCCGCGAAGGTTCAAAACTCCCTTGACGTATTCCGGCGTCTTATGCACGGGGATAGTCTTCTGGTAGCCGATAATCTCTTTGACGGAGAGAATCTCGATACCGTATTTTTCTCCCAACAGTTTAAAGGTTAGAAAACGGTTCTGAGCCGTTGTGGCATGGGCTTGTTTCATAACGGTTCCTTCTTGTGGGGGAGTCAGTCCAACAGGTATAGGGCGATCTCGTCGCCCAGAAAGAGATTGGTGGAGTAGACACGCCCCTTGTCCAACCAAAGTGTACCATTTTTTTCGAGAATGTGAAGGCGTTTACGCTCATCTTCGGATAAAAGTTTGTAATCGAAGCCCCCGACGTAACGCAGTCCCAGTAAGACTTTCTCGGTTTTGATATCGTCCGGGGTGAGATTTTCTTCATAGGCGTAGAGGGGTTGGGCGATGTAATCGTTAAGATTTTTATGGGGGTAGGTGCGTACCGAGCCTGTCCGCCCCACGGCCCCGGCTCCGATGCCAAGGTAGGGTTTGTACGCCCAGTAACCCGCATTGTGGCGGGAGGGATTGCCGAAATTGGCCACTTCGTACTGATCCAGTCCCAGGGCGTTGCAGTGGTGTCTGATCAGGTCGTAGACCTCTTCGCGTTCCTGCTGCACTTCAGGTCTTTCCGCAAAGGGAGTCTGCTCTTCGATGGTGAGGGAATAGAGGCTGAGGTGATCGATGGGGAGTTCTTTAATCCGGGCCATTTCCCCCTCGATAAATTCCGGCGTATCAAAGGGGGTGGAGTACATCAGGTCGATGGAGAGGCGGGCAAACCCCGCCTCATGGGCTGCGGCAACCGCCTTTTTGGCCTGATCGGCGGAGTGGGCACGGCCAAGAAGGCGCAGCTTCGCATCATCAAAGCTCTGCACCCCCAGGCTCAGACGGTTGACGCCCAGCGCCCGCATGCCCGTCAACCACTCCGGCGTGGCGCTGTTGGGATTGGCCTCGGCGGTGATCTCCGCCTCCGGATGCAGATAGGAAGCGAGTTGCTCAAATAAAGGGGTATAGGCCTCTGCCGCGATGGTCGAGGGGGTGCCGCCGCCGATGTAGAGGGTTTCGATACCGTGAGGCGGGATGGCATGGTTTTGCAGCTCATGTTTCAACTGGGTCAGCAGGGCGTTCATATAGGCGGATTTGAGCTCTTTATGGGCGGTGTAGGAGTTAAACGCGCAGTAGTGGCATTTGCTGTCGCAGAAGGGGATATGAATATAGAGCAGCATGAAAAGCACCCGGTTGTGGAATCGGCATGGCCAAATGTGCGGCGCATTGTAGCACAGATATTTTATCCGTCTGTAAACGTGCTTTGCGTATAATCGGCTTTGTACCTATACATAATTTGACGCGCTCTGTCCAATTATTTATGGGTACGCAATCCACCAAGAGACGGGAACAGACTGACGCCATGAACCAACCGGCCCCAAGCACCAAAAACTACCGCCGTAACGTAGCCGCCGTGATTCTCTCCAGCGACTATCCGGCCATCTGCCGGATTTTCATTGCCGAGCGCAGCGACATCGAAGGGGCGTGGCAGTTTCCCCAGGGCGGAATCGACGAAGACGAGACCGTCAAGGGGGCGTTGATGCGGGAGCTTAAAGAGGAGATCGGCACCGACGAGGTGGAGATCATCGACGAGTATCCGGAGTGGATCAGCTACGATTTTCCGGAGACCGTCGCCCAGAAGATGTATCCCTACGACGGCCAGCAGCAGCGCTACTTTTTAGTACGCCTCAAGCCCGGTGCCGTTATCAGCCTGGATACGAAGGTTCCGGAGTTCAGTCAGTACCGTTTTGTGGATGTCAAAGAGTTGATGGAGGTGGTTTCCCACTTTAAGCGACCCATCTACAAGAAGGTGATCGCCCACTTCCAGAAGACCGGATATCTATAACCCCACCAAGGAAACGATGTGTTAGTAGTACAAAAATTTGGCGGAACCAGTGTCGGGGACCTGGACCGCATCCAGAATGTCGCCAACCGGGTCAAGAAAAGCGTTGACGCCGGTGACCAGGTGGTTGTCGTTGTCTCCGCCATGAGCGGCGAGACCAACAAACTGATCGATTACGCCCACTATTACAGCAAGACCCCATCCGTTCGCGAGATGGACCTGCTGCTGAGCTCCGGAGAGCGCGTGACCTCCGCCCTGCTGGCCATTGCGCTGCAGGAGATGGGGATCGCCTCCGTGGCCATGTCCGGACGTCAGGCCGGTATCACCACCGACGGTATCCACACCAAAGCCCGCATCGAGATGATCGATCCGGAGCCGATTTTGCGCCAGACGCGAAACGGTAGCGTTGTGGTCGTTGCCGGTTTTCAGGGCATTACCCAAGAGGGTGACGTAACGACGCTCGGCCGTGGGGGCAGTGACCTCACCGCCGTGGCCATCGCCGGGGCCATCAAGGCCGACCTGTGCGAAATCTTTACCGATGTCGACGGGGTCTACACCACCGACCCACGCATCGAACCCCTGGCAAAAAAACTGGAAAAGATCAGCTACGACGAGATGCTCGAACTGGCCAGCCTCGGCGCCAAGGTTCTGCAGAACCGTTCCGTCGAAATGGCAAAGAAACTGAACGTCAAGCTGGTGACACGCAACAGCTTCAATGAAAACGAAGGTACATTAATCGTAAACGAAGAGGAGATCATGGAACAACCAATCGTCAGCGGCATCGCCCTGGATAAAAATCAAGCACGTGTGACCCTGCGGGGTGTAACCGACCGTCCCGGTATCGCGGCGGAAATCTTCGGCGCCCTGGCGGCGGCCAATATCAACGTGGACATGATCGTTCAAAACGTCGGCGACAGCGGAAAGACCAACCTGGGCTTCACCGTGCCAAAGACCGAACTCATCGCGGCGCAAAAAGCGATCGAAGGGTTTAAAAAGGATTTTGACTCCGTGGACTTTGACAACAATATTGCCAAGGTTTCCATCGTGGGCGTGGGGATGAAATCCCACAGCGGCGTGGCGGCAAAAGCCTTCACCAGCCTCTCCAACGAAAACATCAACATCCTCATGATCGGCACCAGCGAGATTAAAATCTCCGTGGTCGTTCATGAAAAATACAGCGAACTGGCGGTTCGCTCCCTGCACGCGGCTTACGAGCTGGATAAATAAACGTCCGATTGAGATGACGGCTGCATGAAAGAGATTCTCAACTGGACGCTGGATACGCTGCGAAGCGATAATGCGATGATGAGCTGGCTGGAGGAGCGCCGCTACGAGTGGACGCCTCTGGTCAGCGACGCCATCTCCCACATCATGAACGGGGCCGCGATCATTCTGATTACGGATCCGGAGCGCAAGTGGCTCTCCCAGTACATCATGACCACCATCAACAACCCCGGCCACAACCGGCCCCTCTTTCCTATCTTTGAAATGAACCGGATTTTCCCGACGCTGGATCAGCTGGTGGCGGGGCAGGACATGGATATCGCCAACGACATGCTCTCCATGGCCTTTAAAGACAACTACATCTTCTGGTACGTGGGCAAGTCCTCCTACTTCGGGGCGACCATTGCCAAGGAGTACCGCAGCAGTTTTTTATGGATGATGGACGAAGAGGTGCAAAACAGCTTTTTCCTCCGTTCCGCCGACGAGCTTTTGGATCTGAAACTGCTGCATATGGTGCGGCTGTTTGATAAAACCCTCGACGCGGTGATGATCGGCGAACTGGAAGTCTAAATGTTTGGCCAACTGGATCGAAGCCGCATCTTTGTTACCGGGTCGCCCCAGGCGGTTTTAGAGAGCCTGCTGGAGGCCATCGGTACCAAAAACTACCGCCTCTTTGACAAAGAGGAGTTCCTTATCGACGATGCCCACGAGCTGATTTCCCATGCCTACATCGCCAGTGAAACCCCCAAATACCTCATTGTCAAAGCCCTCGGCATCAACAACGTCAGCCAAAACTCCCTGCTTAAACTCCTTGAAGAGCCACCTACGAATGTGGTGATTCTCTTTATCGCCCCCAGCAAGGCGATCTTTCTGCCCACGATTCGCTCCCGTATTGCCGTGACGGTGCTGCCCGGACAAAAGGAAGAGATCCCCGTGGATTTTGATTTTGAAAGGATGAATCTGGGCTCGGTCTTTCACTTTATCAAGGAAAACCGCTTTTTGGGCAAGCCCGAAGCCAAGGCCTTTATCCAGAAGGCCTTTGAGTTTTACCAGCGCTTTCCCCTCAGCCCACAGGATCGCCTGGAGAGCGAACTGGAGGAGTTTGACCGCAGCTTTCGCCTGCTGGAGCTCAACTCCCCCACCATCAACGTGCTCAGCACCATCTTGCTGATGCTATTGGAGAAGCAGCGTGCTCTACCGACTCGACGATAACAGCGACCTGGAGGCGCTGATCAAGGGCATCGGGTGTGACCCCGGCGGCGTGAAGATCATGGCCAACAAAGGGCGACGTCACCTTTTTCTTATTAAAAATCTCAAAACCCCCGCCGCCAATATCCTCAAGCAAGACGCCCTCGCCATCGGCGCGGAGCTGGCCGTGCCCAGCGGGGTGGTTACCTGCGATGTCGAGCGGGTCGATGCGCTGCTGATCTGCAACGAGACCCAGCTGGGGATTCTCGCCAAAAAGGAAAAATCCCAGCCCTTCGGCCTCAAACAGGTTGCCGAGGAGCTGGCCGAATTCCGGAGCCTGCCGCGTCACGAACCCAAACTCATGGGGATTCTCAACATCAATGAAGACAGTTTCTTTTCCAAAAGCCGTACCCACGCCGAGGAGATCGTTGCCAGAGCGGAGCAGATGATCGCCGACGGTGCGGCAATGATCGATGTGGGCGGGGTCTCCTCCCGCCCCGGCAGCGACGCCGTGACTCCGGAGGAGGAGATGGCCCGTGTCGCTCCCGCGGTGGACGCCCTCTTTACCGCCCGTATCCATGAAAAGGCGGTGCTGAGCCTGGACAGCTATGAGCCGACGGTGCTCGAATACGCCCTGCAGCGGGGCTTTACCATCGTCAACGACATCACCGGTCTGTCGGATGACCGGGTCTGCGAGGTGGCGGCCAAATACGGGGCGACGGTCTGCATTATGCACATGCAGGGTGACCCCAAAACCATGCAGAAGGCTCCGGAATATACCGACGTCGTGGCGGAGGTGGACACCTTTTTTGCGGAGCGCATCGCCAAGGCCAAGGCCTTTGGCATCGAGAATCTGATTTTAGATATCGGGATCGGGTTTGGTAAAAACCTGGAGCACAACATCGCCCTTATCCGCCACCAGAGCACTTTTTTGCGACACGGCCACCCGCTGCTGATCGGGGCCAGCCGAAAGAGTATGATCAATGCCGTCTCCCCCGCACCCGTCGATGCGCGTCTGCCGGGCACCCTGGCGATCCACCTTAAGGCACTGGAGACGGGAGCCAGCATCGTTCGGGCCCATGATGTGGCGGAACATGCCCAGGCCATAAGGGTATTTAACGCCCTGAATAACTAGGAGGTTTTCCATGAGACGAACGATACTGCTGGGCCTGCTGCCCCTGTGGGTTCTTTTTGGCTGCTCCGGAGGAGATTCCGGCAAAAGCTCCGGAGCATCCGACTGCCTGGAAGCGGGCTACTACGTGGATGCCACCCTGGGCAGCGACGCCAACGACGGCAAAAGCTCCTGCCGCCCGTGGAAAACCCTGGCCAAAGTCTCGGCCGCTACCTTCACGGCCCCCGCGGTGATTCACCTCAAGCGGGGCGAATACTGGGTCGAAGGGCTGGAAATTCCCGCCTCCGATCTTACCATCACCGCCTACGGCTCCGGAACCAACCCCAGGCTATACAGTTATATCAAAGTCTCCGATAACCCTGACTATACGCCGGACATGTCCGCCGATAACTGGCAGGATGAAGGCGGCGATATTTACAGCCTTGACCCCGGACTTGGCGGTGACCCTGCAAAGGGAATCGGCACTATTGCCAACTTCGGAATTATGATGAAATTCGTTCCCTGGGATACCAACGCGACCAATACGCTCGCAACGGCCAGCACGGGTT
>QKHD01000250.1 GCA_003250175.1 Helicobacteraceae bacterium | reverse complement strand
CATTGACGGGGGCTACATTACGGGGGCTAAGGGGCTGGATTTTGTCCATGCGATGCGGGATGTCTGCGATCTGATCGTAATCGGCGGCGCGACCGTACGAAGTGACCGTCCGACACTGGATGCCAGACGAGTAGACGGCAAGGCTCCGGATGTGCTCATCTACTCCACCCACACCGAGTTTGACCAGAGTATTCCCCTTTTTGGGGTAAAAGGGCGAAAGGTTGTTATCAGTTCGGATCTTTCCGCGATGGAAGGGTATAAAAATATTTTAATCGAGGGAGGCGGGAGAATGTACGAAGCGGTCAAAGATAAAATTGATATGCACCTGAGCATCGTCTCGCCGATCCTTCGACATGGGCTTAATTTCTCCGTTTCGGCTAAAGAAAGAATCGTCCATCAGGCACGGTTGGGAGAGGACCTGCTCATCTGGTCCATCCCCCTAGATAAGGCTGGAGAGCTTTAAGAGCTCCTGTTCCAAGTCCTTAAGGGCAAAGGGTTTCACCAAGTAGGTGTGAATCACCAGACGGTTTGCTTCCATATAGTAGGGGCGGTCGCCATAGGCGGTGGTGATCACCACCGGGACAAAAGGATTCTCCTTGCGGATCTCCTTGAGCATATCGATACCGCCTTTTTTGGGCATCTCCAGGTCCGTGATGATGATGTCGGGTTTGTGGCGCCGGTAGAGCTCCAGCCCCTCTTCCCCGTCCGCCGCTTCATAAATATCATGAACTCGGCGCCGCAGGTAGGTAACGGCTGCCTCCCGGGGCTCTTGTTCATCCTCAACAAAAAGAATCGTAAGATGCTTTAGCGCGTCCACGCTCTGTTTTTCCGGATAGGCAAGATCGGGTTTTTGGCTAATAGTAAAATCAAGCTGGGCCAGGGTCTCCGGATCGTTATCGACCTGGGCTTGCAGATCATACAGCTGCAGGGAAAGCACCCGAAACCAGTCACTGATCAGGGCAAATCCCGCCCCGCCGTGGTTGACATAGACATCAATCACATCATAAAAAAGCTCGGCATAGGCATTGAGCCGCTCGTATTCGAGCAGCTTGGCCAGCATCCGGATATCTTCCAGATGGATCATAATCCGGCCAAAGGAGCGCGCCTTGGTCGCTACGTTTTGATACTGGTCGATTTCGTGGCGAAACGCCTCTGCCAGCTCGCGGATGCGTAGCCGGGTCTCCTCTTCTAACTCGAAACGCTCTTGTGGGGAAAGTTCCATATGTGCCTCATTGGGTTGAGTTATTTACGCCCGCTGTTGGTATAGTAGACCAATTTTCCTAATAACCCCGTTTAAGTGCTTCAAGTCGTGCGATGCGGTCGGCGGTTGTGGGGTGCGTTCTGAAGAGATCGGCAAACTTCACATCCTTGCCCGTAAAGGGGTTGATGATAAACATGTGGGCCGTCTGCTGATTGGCTTCGTGCACCATACCGCGGGCATTGTAACTTTCCAGTTTGGACAGCGCACTCTGCAGCCACTCCGGACGTCCGGTCATACGGGCGGCCCCTTCGTCGGCCATGTATTCGCGGCTTCTAGAAACGGCCATCTGTACCAGCATAGCGGCAAAGGGCATGATGATAGCGAGGGCGATCATGACAACGGGATGGGGACGATTATTGCCCCCGCCGCCAAACATCGCGCCAAACTGCAGCATATTGGCAATCACGGAAAT
>QKHD01000215.1 GCA_003250175.1 Helicobacteraceae bacterium | reverse complement strand
GCCTCCACGATCTCCCGGATCGCATGGATCGACGGGCGCACCATCATAAACTGATTCACCAGCAGCATCACCACCACCATCACGCCCACCAGCACCGTCGCCAAGGCAAAGAAGAGATAGATCAGCCGTTTGGAGTCTTCCACATGGGCCTGCACCTCGTGCAGGTCCTTGGCAATGAGGTGCATCCCGATGCGTTTGCCCGTAAAGTCCGTAATGGGCAGGGCGGTGATGAAGTGGGTCTTGTCCGTCAGCCACGGTTTGTCATGCAGCACATCCAGATCAATCTGCTGGGCCGCCTTGAAAAAGTCCGTATCGTAGCTTTTAAGGCTCAGTACATAGGCTCCCGCCTTGGGGCTCTCCTTGGTCAGGGTCGCCAGGGAGGTCATGGCCGCATCCATCAAAAAGAGGTAGTCGATGCCCTGTTGTTTGAGGCTTTTTTGCACGGAGTTAAGCCCCTGGATAAACTCCAGACTGCCCAGGTACTCACCCTCGTCCATGATGGGCACGATGGAGCGCAGGGTCATGCCCGTGCGCCCCACCTCCACGGCGGTCACCGGCTTGCGGGTCGATTTCACGGCGCTGACGCTGTTTCTAAAGCTGCTCAGATCGTCCCCGTGCTGTTCGTTCCAGCTCCGGATAAACGACCGGATATCCGCCGTGTGCACATGCACCTTGATGTTTTGAAAATCGGTGTAGGCTTTGAAATTTTTGGTGACGTCCGCCAGCGCCTTGGAGGCCAGGGCGTAGTCGTTGGTTTTCAGGGCCTTTTGCAGGGTCATGTCGCTGGCCAGGGCGACCGCTCCGGAGATGGCCACGCTGTTTTTGATGGTGAGCTCGTTCTGGGTCGCATCTATAAGGGTCTGTACCATGTCCCGGTACTCCCGCTCTTCGTAGGATTTCAGGTACCACTGCATCCCCACCCAGGCAGCCGCAAGGATGACAAAGGATGCCACTACAATCAAAACCGCCGACTTCTTCCCGACACTCATTTCACGAAACGCCATCACTTTCCCCTAAACACAAAATCAATAGTTATTTATCTTATCACGTTTTGCTATAAATGAAACGGTGGCTTGCTCGCTGATTACTCTTTTCCGCGGTAGCGGGGAAGACGCAGCAAAAATGCCGCTCCGCTGTTGTTATTTTGTACCGAAGCACTCCCCCAGAAACGTTTTTCCGCGATCTGTTTGACGATGGAAAGCCCCAGTCCGGAGCCCTCTTCCCGTTCGGTGATGTGGGGTTCAAAAACGGATTCGACGGGTTCGATCGTCACCCCGCCGCCGTTGTCCGCCACCTCCAGCAGCACATACTCCTCTTCCACGATCACGCTAAGCCGCAGGCTCGGGTGGGCCACCCGGCGTTCCGTCATGGTCTGTACCGCATTTTGGATCAGGTTAAAGAGCGCCTGCTTTAAAAGCGCCGGGTCGCCGTAGAGGGTTCCGGAACTGTCCAACGCGCGCATGACCCGCACATGGTACGAATCGATCTCGCCCTGGCTCTGTCTGAGGGCCTGCTCCATGGCGTCCGCTGCTGAAAAGAGCTGATGGGTGCCGGTTTTTTCCTGGAAAAGGTTCTGGATGTCGGTGATGGTCTGGTTGATAAACTGCACCGAATCGTCCAGCTTCTCCAGGGCGGGTTTGATGCTGCGCACGCTGGCGTCGGGCTGGTGCTCCGCC